>CAZENC010000219.1:0-5489 GCA_964513115.1 uncultured Desulfobacteraceae bacterium
ATTATCCTCTTTGTTCGTCCCTGATACCTGACTTCAAAAGGTCGGTCACAATAAGATTTCGCTTTCTTGAATTTTTCGATAATGTTAGCCCATCCGCCGCTACCGATACACATATTGTGGCCCGGCTCCATGATCCCAAGGAGGTTCGACTCGCACTGAATCAGCCCAACCGGAAATGCGTGTACTGAGAAAATGTCGAGAGACTTCAGCGCCCTCGTGTCATAACGGCACAACATATTTTGGTAGCGGAGCAAATCGGAAAAGTTTGTTGCCAGAGCATTGCGCACCCGCTCATCGGGTGTTTCAGCGATGATGCTGGCAGATAGTTCCAGCCCGAGAAGCTGACGACTGTTAAACATTTCCCGGTAATGTGAATATCCCCAGCGGTGCAGACGGTTCGTTTCATCTCCGCTTGGAATCTCATCCTCCGGGGTATGGTTTGGACGCATCCCTGAGAAGCGTTTTTCGGCCGCGGTAATCCGTCCGATATCCTGAGCATCAGGTTTTTTGAAAAATCTGCCCACATGAGAAGGTTTGCATCTCGGGCAGTGATATTCCAGTGCAAAAAGACGATGACTCGGTGCGCCAAGATTGGCGTCGGGAAAATGGTTGTCAGCCCCGCATTCGGTGCATTTGCAACGGCTTCGATTTGCAGGCCCGTTTGGTGTCAGTTCCCAAGAGCAATGCTTGCATTGGCCGGGATTCTTCCGATCGTTGGTCTCAGTTAGTTCTCCGCAAGCCGGACACACAAAGACATTCTTGGGGTGCCGGGAATCAGCAGAAATGAGATAACCGGGAAACAGGTCAATATCCTTCCCGCATTTATGACATGGCTTTGTTTTCACCCAAAGGAAATATTTCACGTAGGCATCGTGTGACCCGCACAGGGTGCACTGCGTTCGGTAAAGGTGCCCGATTTCCTTCTCAAGAGCTGAGCGCAACGATTCTGCGGCTTCCGAATAAGCGCCGATGTTAAGATATTCGATTTCCTGTTTGACAATCCAATAAGACATGGGGTTGATGTCAAAGCCGGTGACATTGCAGCCGACACGGTTCGCCTCCAAGATCGGCGTTCCGCCCCCCATGAACGGGTCAGCGACATAGCGGCCTGAAAGATCATTCGCCTTGTAAAACGCCTCCCGAAGCGGTCTGTCCGAAAACTCGGACAAAAGCAAACCGCGAAAGAGAGTACCCGGTCGCCGGGCGAACCACTTATGAACGGCGATCACTGGGCGGTAGTTTTGCTGAATCTGTTTCTCACGGAGCGCAAGATCAGCAATAAATGGTATGTCAAAATCTTTTTCTATCATGCATTCATTAAATCCTTGTCCTGTAAGGGTAAAGTATAGGACGATACCTATTGTATGTCAAGAAAGATAAAACCACAATATATAGTGTTTAACCCAGACAATACATACAAAACCTAGGGTCATTAAAATCCTAACATTCTAAATCAAAATGGAATTTTTCTATCACAATAAGACTCTATTAAAATATTCAAACGCGGGACCTCCGTTTATTTGAAACCGAAATAACCAGAATAGGTCAGAGGTGCAGAAAACTATTTCATCTTGCTAATCTTATGGGTTGTGTACCAAAGAATGAAGCTATAGCAAGCATCTATTGTTGGAAAAGGTGACCACACGTTGTAACTAACAGAATATATTTCGAGCGTTTTCCAAGGTCCCCCAAACTACGGACATTTACCAGAAAGAAACCTACTTGGTAGATCAACCAAACCAAAGAATGTCGATATTCGGAGCGATTAAACTGTGACTTTTTTCTTATCCGCCCTCAATTAGGCATATTGATTTTTCCAGAATTGATCAATATCTGAACAACCGGACAAGAAGAACCTTAAGGCACTAAGGTTTCTGCGCCGTAAAGTTTCGCTGATGCTTAGTAGGACTAGGTACCTTTGAAGTCCATTTTTTGTTGAAATTCCATCTATTCCTCTTCTGAGCCGTGCGAAGCGCTTGATCGCGTTTTCGGCATTATTGTTATTCCATGGTACCCCATCGTAATCAAGAAAAGTAAACAACTTATCCCTGTATTTTGTGATGCGTCGCTGAAAGTTCTTGGCCAACTCAGAAGTGTAAATCAACTTTTGTATTTCTTTGATGTATTGGTGGACCCGTGGTTTATGCTTCTTAAGATACCGTTTCTTCAGGCCGTATTGATTTACAGTTTCTATGACGGGAGCCAACGTCACAGCGAACTTATGTACGAACTCTTTATATTCTTTGTCAAAGGGATTCTTAAAAAGATCGTCATTCATGTCCCTAACCAGATGGATCAAGCACTTTTGCTGAGCGCAGTTTATGGAGTCATAGGCAGCATAGAAATCAGATACCAAAACACCGTTGAATTCATTTAAGATTTCCTTCAGAAAATCACCTTTACGTGTGTCAGTGCAAACGTAAACAGTGTCTTCTAGATTTGTGAATGCCCATACGTAGCAATATTGCCCCTTTATGCCTACTTTTGTTTCGTCTACGTGGATAAGGCTTCCTTGCTTCATTCTTCTCAAGAGTTGTTCATGAGTAGGCTGGTAATAATTAGCGGCTTTTCTCCTGATGTTCGCTATAATGCCGCGCGTGAGATTATAGCCAAATATCTCGCGCAATTCTTCAGTAATTGAGCCATATGATTTTAGTAACGTGATATTCTGGTAAGACACCCAGGCGGCCAATGAATGGCCATATTTCGAGAGCGTGCGAGATTTTATCTCTTCTGGGATAAATGTTCTTTTGCATTTTTTACAAATACATCTGGAGCTTGTGAATTTAGTAACATATCTCTTGACTCCGCCATCGAATAGCTTTAGGTCATAAACTACTCTTGATATCCTTCCGTATTTGCGCAGAGATGAAGCATGGCACATAGGGCATTGGTTAGGACGATCTAGAAACACTTCCTTATTAATCCGATTCATCCTACGGTTTTTCCTTTCTGTTTTTCTGATACCTTGCTTCAGTGTTTGACTCGTTCGGAGGTAAACTCGCGACATTTGATAATCAAAATAGGCGCAACGGTTGATAAGGTCCATTTCGGGGAAAAAGAAGTCATTTTTCTTGTACAAAATTGGAAAGCCCGATCTGATATTATCGGTACTGACAAATCGCCTGGTTTCAGCTCTGTCAGCATTCACATGATCGGTAGACATTCTTTCTAAAGTCTTTGTGACGGTCTCTAATGCCAGACAGTCTTCTTGATTATACAAGATTAGCTTATTCTTCAGATCATTGTCTCTTGTTTCCTCCCATTGCAGCCGCCAAACCAGGCTATTAATTCCTGAGGGATTGGGATCAGTCCACTCGAAACCAAGGTAGGCTGCAATATTCTTCAGACCATTAGAATAGGTGGGGAAATAAACGCGCGCATGGATTAAAGAAAGCACATTAATGGCGGAATAGTGGATTTTATCAAAAAACGAGGATTCGCAGCCATAGAGATGTTTCATTTGGTCGAAATACTTCGACTCATAGCTTCCGTAGTGAAATAAGGTGAATTTGTCAATTGTTCTTAAGACAGCCAGAAATGAACGCCATATCTTACCCTCATCTGCCTTGTTATTAGCCCACCAATAATGATAGGAAGGTTTCGCTTCCCTGTCGCATACCAAAAGTCCAATTAGGTAGTATAAATCTTTGTCTGGAATTCCTTCAACATCGAGAAACAGGTATGGTTTTTTAAGCGGCAGTTCCGGCCTCTCTGCAACGTAAATGGTACCAGTTCTTAATGCCAGCGCATTAAGTGCATGGCAATGCTTGAGGCCTAGTTTGACTGCCCTCTTTCTGGTTTTTCTAGGCCGGAAGGTATAGGAGTATTGGGTGACTGTGAATATCCCCTCGATATTTAGCTTCACAATCTCCCTTTCAGACAGGCCACGCAAAAGACTGAGATCGTCTTGTTTAACAGCCACCGTTTCGCATTCGCTTTTGAATTCGCATACGATGCAGTGTTTGTTTAGACGTAACGGAGGTGGATGGCTGCTAAGTTTTAGAT
Organism: uncultured Desulfobacteraceae bacterium; assembly: GCA_964513115.1. Classification (GTDB taxonomy): domain Bacteria; phylum Desulfobacterota; class DSM-4660; order Desulfatiglandales; family Desulfatiglandaceae; genus JAFDHL01. The sequence continues at coordinate 4,009 of CAZENC010000219.1, forward strand.
CCACAATTTGTCTTGTTATTTCTCGAGCTTTAGGGATTAGTGTGCTTAACTTGACAGTTGTTGTTGCAAAGCGGTCGCCGTGAAGGATCTTCCCAAAAAGAGGTACGATTCCCTGTTGAGATGCCAGAACTGAACCGCATAGCGCGAGGACTAGCTTGTTGTCTTTGACTATTTTTTCATGGTGGATGAATGTTATAGGCATATAGTGCGGGTGAGCTGATGGAGAGTGGGACACACGTTTTAGAGCATCAAATTTTACAAATATATCATCTTCAGAAGCGGTTACGTTAAGGACCAAATCATGCCCTTGATTTTTTATCTCGCAGAATGGGAGAGTATCCTCAACCGCATTGTTCCTGGAATGCAACGTTGTTAGATTTTTGTAGGCTCGGTTTCGGTATTCGCGCGCAAGTCTGATTTGCAATTCTTCGAAAGGAGATATTACGCCTGATCGTCCTTGAAGCTTGAGATAGGCCTTGTGCCTGCACTTCAAAAAATCATCGAATATACGATTTGAAAATGGATATTTCATGATGCATAGCCTCACCTTCAGTTTCTTTTTATCTGTTGCATTGTGAAAAAAATTTACTTAATAGGCAAGAATTTGAGTGCTGGGAATGTCTTTTGATTGAAAGGTCATTAGGAATTAAGGCTTTTATCTCGACCACCTATTTGACCTGCGCTGGGCATGGTAAGCATATTTTGATTGCGGAACGCGGTTTAGCATGGTTTTAGGCAAGGATTATCCGGTCGATGCTGGAAAAGATAATACTCTAATGGGAGTCATGCTCAACTGAAATATGTCTTCACTAACTTCGCAGGAAACTACTGATTTTCGGCAGAAATATTTGACGATGAGGAAAATAGGCAAAGCACTTGGTTTTAAATAGATTTACCAAATTTCACTCAAGGCAATCCATAACTTATTTTATCCGACAATCTTGATACCTTCTAATTGGGGAATTTAAAAATCAATCAAAATATGATCTGTCCCTCCCTGAAACAAAAATTGCAGATACTTTGCCTGAAAATAGTATCCAGCTGCGAATTTACAGGTATGTCCGAGATATGAGAGGTTGCAGGAAAGAATCGTAATTTCTGGTATGTATTTATACTCTATACCGAACTTGGCATGTTCGGCCTTGGTTGAAAGAGGATTATGCCACATAAAAGACAAGGAAATCTAGGAAATGAAAAATCCCTGGACCCTACGGCCAGGGGACCTGCCTGTCAAGAAACTGTTTCTCTTAACCTCCCTCTATTGCTATAATAACCTTTTAGCCCCATTTTGTGGTAAAATTATAATTACCGCGTTAAAGCAATAATCAAGTGACATTTAGTAATTGTGGTTTTGGCATTTGAAATTAGCAGGGAGAATCTATGAAGGTTATTATTCTCGGTTCCGGCACAACAGTTCCTCTAGCTGAAAGGGCTTCACCCTCTATTGCTCTATTTATCGATGATCGATTTCTTTTGATGGA
>CAZENC010000220.1:0-5480 GCA_964513115.1 uncultured Desulfobacteraceae bacterium
GACAAAGTCTTTTGGGCTGCGCGAGGGCTTTTCCTTTTATGTATGGACATCTCAAGCGGATGTATTGCTTTCGCGTGATTACTTAAATCAGCATTGTCGAAGGAGAGAATAATATGACGAGGAGAATGTTAATCATTGACGATGAAACATTAGTGCTGGAGTCATGTCGCAAGGTGTTTGAGGCCGAAGCCTATGACGTGGTCTGCACTACCAGCCCTAAAGAAGGACTGAGGCTGGCATCGGACACTCAGTTCGACGTGATCCTCTGCGATTGGAAAATGCCGGGCTTTGATGGAATGGATGTTGTTGAAGAACTTGATCGGCGGACCCCGGAATCAGCCATGGTAATGATCAGCGGCTACCCGGCGGTTGAAAGGGCTACCGAGGCCATGAAGCGAGGGGCCATGGATTATGTGTCTAAGCCTTTTAAACCGGAGGAAATTATTGATGTCGTCAACAGAGCTCAAAAAAGGAAGATCTCTGAAGAGAAAAAGGCCATTGGAAGATTTGAGAGGATTATGAAGTCGTGGCAGTTTCCCGTCCCGACTATTGAAGACAAGGCGCCTAAGACTATCGCGGAAACCGTTGCATCGACGGTGGGTGTGGGCAAGGCCACTTCTCCGTGGTTTACGGTTTTCGTGCTGGGTATCCTGGCGGGTTCCTATATCGGGTTCGGAGGCCTGCTTTCGACCACGGTTACTTTCGACCTTGCGGCAAAGGCTGGGATCGGCCTGACAAAAGTTTTGGCGGGATCGGCCTTCAGCCTCGGCCTTATTCTCGTGGTAATTGCAGGTGCGGAGCTGTTTACTGGCAACAACCTTATGGTCTCAAGCGTCCTGTCAAAAGAGATCACTTTCAGCACTATGACAAAGCGGTGGGGCCTGGTGTATGCGGCAAACTTCATAGGATCGATCCTCTTGGCCTTGATTTTCTATTACTCTGGTCTTTGGAAAACCGGAAACAGCTCCTTGGGCGTTGCAGCCATCGGCATAGCCGCCAAAAAGGTGTCCCTGGACTTCAGCGAAGCCCTCGTTCGCGGTATCGGGTGTAACTGGCTGGTGTGTCTGGCCGTATGGATGGCACTTGCAGCCCGCCAGACCATCGGCAAGATATTTGCTATCTTCTTCCCGATCATGGGCTTTGTCGCAATCGGTTTTGAGCACTGCGTGGCCAATATGTACTTTATCCCCACCGGGATATTCCTGAAAAACTGGGCGGGAATCGGTCCCGCCTCGATGGCCGGCTTGGATGCCCTGACTTGGGCCAATTTTGTCTGGAAAAATCTCTTGCCCGTGACCATAGGTAATATCATCGGAGGTGCTGTGTTTGTCGGCATGAGTTACTGGGGTGCATACCTTAGGCCGTCTCCAGCTCAAAAAAGCAGGGATTAAGCTTTTCCCGCACTTGTTTAAAACTGTGAATATGAAGGGCGTTCCCCTTTCACAGGCTGCCCGATAAGGACAGCCTGGAGAGGGTTAAATAGAACGGCCTCGTGCACTAAGGATAAAAAATCGGAAAAGCTCTATTACTCGCTCTCCCCATGGTACAGTTCAACGCCCCCAAGCACATAAAAATCCGCCACCCACTTGGAGAACCATTGGGGAAAGAATTCCTCCTTAAAGGCCTTCGTCTCATGTGCCTTGTTCCATTCCTCGAGGCTGGTTGCATCCAAAATGCCGATGTAATTGAAGGGAGATTTTGTTGGATTGGGGGGGTTGCCTTTCTGGCCGTCTCCCTGTATTCCTCCCATCATTTTAAGCAGTGTGAAACTTTTCCCTCCTGGCAGCCCGATCAACAGGGGCCCTTTGTAGTCTTCACACCATTTTACATAGTCCTCCTCCTTCACATCGTCCCTTAAGTTGTAAAGGATGATTTCCTTAGCCATGATTAAACCCTCCCTTTTTGATTTTATGGTTAGAATGGATACTGGCGTGGGCTTAACTGCATGCTGATCCAGCGCAGTTCAGTGAATTCCTCTAACCCGGCGCGGCCGCCAAACCGACCCCAGCCACTATCCTTCACGCCGCCAAAGGGCACCTGCGGCTCGTCGGAAACAGTCTGATCATTTATGTGGACTATCCCGGATTCAATACGCTCGGCAAGGGCGAGGCCTTTGGCTAAATCGCGGGTGACAACAGCCGCCGAAAGCCCGTAAGCAGTATCGTTTGCTACGGCTACGGCCTCATCTTCGCTCTCTACCTCAGTCACCGAGACCACCGGGCCGAAGGTCTCCTCACGTGAAAACGGGGTGTCGGCCTTTACATTGGTCAGTACTGTGGGATAGTAACAGGGTCCCTCGGATTTACCCCCACACAGGATCTTAGCGCCATCGCGGACGGCAGCATCCACGCTTTCCTTGACGTGGTTGAATTGCTGCGTGTTGATAATAGGGCCGATTATCGTGTCGGGTTCCTTCGGATTGCCGACCTTGAATGTTGAAACCTTGTTGACAAATTTTTCGGTAAATTCCCGGGCTATCGGTTTTTCGATGATGATCCGTCGGGTGGACATGCAGATCTGTCCCTGATGGAGGAATCCGCCGAATGCTGCGGCGTTCACGGCGTTATCAATATCTGCATCGCGGAGTATGATCATCGGGTTCTGTCCGCCCAGTTCCAGGGCCACACGCTTAAGGTATCTCCCCGCTTTTTCCGCAAGCTGACGGCCCACTGCGCTTGAACCGGTCAAGTTGATACGGCGCACCTTGGGGTTTTCAATGAATTCGTCTCCAACCTCACCGCTTCCTCCCGGTCCGTTTGTGACCAGATTCAAAACCCCTTGTGGAAAACCTGCTTCGTGAAATACCTCTGCAATCACGACACCGCCTGCTGCGGCCGATTCCATCGAAGGCTTGAGAATGGCCGTATTTCCGTATGCAATAGGCATGCAGATAGAGCGCAGCGATAGGATCAGCGGTGCATTCCAAGGCGCTATACCTGCAACAACCCCAACGGGCTGGCGTATGGCCATATAGAATGCGCCCGGCAGATCGGCGGGAATAATCTCACCGTTAGCCTGATGTGCTTGTGCTGCAGCCTCGCGCAGCAGCCCGGGGGTAAAACCGGCCTGAAACATGGCAAAACCAAAGGTGCAGCCGGTCTCCTCGGCAAGAATCGTTACTATCTCGTCACTTTTCTTCTCGAGTATATCGGCAGCCTTTAGGAACAAGGCCTGGCGCTCAGCCGGAAGCGTGTGTGACCATCCGGGAAATGCCGCTGCCGCGGCTTCAACAGCACGATTGGCGTCAGCCCGTTTTCCGGCGGGAGCTCGTGCAAAAACCTCACCTGTGTAAGGATTGAGATCGTCGTAGGCCTCGCCGTCGAGTGCGTCAACCCACTCACCGTTAATGTACATTTTGTATTCTCTTGGCATTGTGGTTCCTCCTTTTCGAGTATTTTTCAAGTTAGATAACGGGGGATCTTTAATTTGCCTCTATTCACCTCCTTGCTAAAGTGTTTGAATAGACCTGCAGCCCTGGAACGAATTTTCCACTAATGTCATATGTCATTATCCTGATGTTATCCAGACCATCATTCATTTATTGATGGGGAAAATGCGTTTTTTGTCGATCAGCTATTCTGCCTTATAGATGTGAACATCATGCTGTGGGAATGGAATGGCGATGCCCTCGGCGTCAAAGCTCTTCTTAATCTTCTCTTGAATCGCAAAAAATACGTCCCAGTAGTCGCCTGTCTTGACCCAAGGTCTCACAGCAAAGTTCACACTACTGTCAGCAAGCTCCAATACACTGATTGTCGGGGCTGGCTCTTGAAGGATCCGGTCATCCCCAGATAGGATTTCTTCCAGGACTTTGCGCACTTTGTCCAGATCGGAGCTGTAGCTAACTCCGGCGATAATATCTACACGGCGTTTGTCCTTAGCCGTGTAGTTAATGATGTTATCACCTGTCACTTTTGCATTTGGGACGATGATCTTCTTGTTGTCCGGTGATTTGATCTCTGTAGTGAAGATCCCGATTTCCTCCACTACGCCCGTGGAGCCGCCGGCCTCGATGAAGTCTCCAACCTTAAAAGGTTTGAAGATGACCATCAATACGCCGGCAGCAAAATTTGCCAGAGACCCCTGAAGGGCCAGGCCGACGGCCAGACCGGCAGCACCAATCACAGCAACAAAGGATGCAGTTTGTACGCCAAGCTTTCCTACTGCAGCGATGATTATGAAGGCCATTATGGCCACGTAAGAAACACTCGTTATAAAGGAGACCAGCGTCTCATCCACACGACTTCTTCGAAGCATCCGTCTAATGAATCCACGTATACCTATGGCTGCAAAGTACCCGATTACAAGGATTGCTGCTGCTGCTATAACCTTCAGGCCGTAGAGCGCGATCCATTCCTGCAGTTTGCCTAAATGTTCCATATGTCATCTCCTGTTTAGCCAGCGTCGCGCCTCACCAGTAGCGTTTTATGAGCGGCGGGGTGCAGGCTCTTATGTACGCCCCCGGGTACGGGATCCGTGATCTGTCTTTCGAAGATCCCGCCGCCGGGGGAGTGAACCATTTGGCCTTGAGTTCACAGCCGAAAGGCTCGCTGACAGGTCTAAAGGCCGAGAGGTTTATGGGATGCCTCGTCCGTCTTAGGTTGAAAGTCCCCTGTATGCATCTCCTGTAGCTATGAAATGCTATCATTTGTAATAGTTTATACACAACACGGGAAAAATCTGCTCCCAAAAACGTATATAAAAAGCGTATCAGGATAAACCCTATTGGCGTTTAGATACTTTAACAAAAGTACCAGCCGAAGACAAGTCGAAGATTGCCAGCATGTCAAAGAGTTGGATACAAAAAAATGGATTTTCAAAACAAGCACTTATTTAAAACTGTAAATATGAAGGGTGTCCCCTTCCACTCAAAAATACCTTGACAGTGAGGCATATTCTTGATTAGCAAACTGATTAGTCGGTTTGTTTTCAATTGTAGAATCATGAAACAGGTGCAGCTTTTTTATCGAGGAGAGGAAAAATGAAACGAGAAACGGATTACGGGCATCCAATTAAGCCTGTATACACGCCGAATGATATTGAAAATTTCGATTACGACAGGGATCTGGGTGACCCCGGTTCATATCCTTATACTCGGGGCTATCATCCAGATGGGTATCGCAGTCGAATATGGACGCAGAGAATGACCGCTGGTCTTGGGCCTTCCAGACAAACCAACGAGGTGCTTAAGCGATACCGGGAGATGGGTCAAAGGGGGGGGATGTTAGTCATTTGCGATAGGACTAATGCGATGCCCATCGATCCAGATCATCCGATCGGCAGGAGAGAGGCGGGTGTCTTGGGATGGCCGGGGGCCTCACTGCTCGAATTCGAGGAGCTTATGGATGGCATTCCCCTGACCGGACAATCTATAACTCTATTAGGTTCATGTCCGATGTCTTCCATACGATTGGCCTATATCGTTGCCCTTGCCGAGAAGCGAGGGGTGAATCTGAATGAAGTTCACGGCAGTGTCACGG
>CAZENC010000221.1:0-5471 GCA_964513115.1 uncultured Desulfobacteraceae bacterium
GTGTCCTTTGAGTTCCACATTTTCCGATTTAACAGCGACCATCACACTCCCTGCCTATTCCTGCCCGAATTCCTCTTGAAGTGAATTTGTATTATCACAATCCACATCATTTTTTAGGGTTTGGTTAAATAAAACTCATGTTTTTGGTCGAAAGTTGTACTCCCCTTTTTAAATTGCCGCCAGATTTCCTGCCTGTGTGTCTCTCCCATAACCCCCCAGTCATCATAATCTGGCCCCCCATGTTTTGGTTCGTCCAGCCCCTGCATGACTTTAATCCCACAAAGGTCAGTAAGTATAAATCGATTATGAAAAGTCTCCTGTATCTCGCGTTCAGCCCATAAAACGACCCTAGCTTGAGTCATCGGATGCATTAAAGGCACAAAACCTTCTTTGATATTTTTTTCCTGTTTAGGGATATCTTCACTTGCCTTAATATGAATCTCAAATAATGCTGGCGCAGGATACCGCCCTCTATCGAATGCGGCATTGATTATACCGGTTATTGGTCGCCTATATCTTTGTACGGTGGGGTCTATATGTGGATCTATTAATAAAATGCTTCGCGAGTAAAGGAGAAGCGGCTTCAAAACCCTTATGAATTCACAAGTTTCTCGTTTTACTCGTTTTGAATGCTCATAGTTTTGCAACAGAGGTGAATCCAAAATAGATTCCACTTCGTAAACACAATCTGTTGGCCCATCGCAATTATCACGCGATGTCAACAATGTCACAATTGCATCAAATGGATTTTCCTTGTGAGCCAACAGGAATTCATCTAACCACTCTGGATCAGTCTTAAGAGCATTTCCTGGATTTGTTTGGTACTGGCGGGGAATGAAATGACCACGATCTTTAAGTGTGTTCAGCAAACTAACGATTTTTTCTCGAAAAGGGTTCTCAAGCGAGGCTATTGCCTCGTATACGGTAGGTCGCCACAGTCTCTTCCGCACCACCCCGATAAGGTGGCTATCACTTGTTAATGTGTATAAAAGGTTTTGCAGGGCGATTAAACAGGAGGTATTTTCATTCTGAGAGAACAATCCTGGCGTTAGTGCAAGTTCATAGATCATGGTTTTATCTTACAGAAATCTTTCCTTAAATCCCTCTTCAAAAAAACCACCGGGCCATGGATCTAATAGCGTCCCATCTTTATCCAATCTCATCTCGTAAACAACAGAATAATTCTTTTCCTTTGGTTGATCAACGTAAAGTATGCATACATCATCTGGAGTCACTGGTTGTCCATCTTTCAACTCACCTTCTGCCGTTTTCCTCATCCTGCGCATAATGCGCAAAATCAAATGCTCGCTATGAGTTTCGATAATGAAGGTGTTTTTGTTTTCACCAAGGGCTGATTCGACGAAAACATCACCCAATTCGGCCTGAAGTGCTGGGTGTAAATGAATTTCAGGTTGCTCAATAGCAATTAAAGCTTCTTTGTTAGCATAAGCGCTGACAAGCACCGGCAATACCTGGGAAATTCCTATGCCGACATCCCTGTGGCTGACAACAGCCCCTGTCCGCTTGTCTTGTAAGACAAGCTCTCCTATCTCAGCAATGTATTGCTCTATCTTTTTTAAACCTTTTGGTATGTCCCCGATTTCTCCGAACAGATCTCCACTAATGAAAGTTCCATCGTCGTCTTGGTACCCAAGCTGATCGTTAACATAAGCATCTTCAATTGAATCAACTCTTTTGGAATAATGCTTCTCCAGATCGTCTAACGTTAAAAGATGCCGTACAACCATTTCATAAGTCGTGCTTAATTTTTTAGCATCACCCAGCCACTCATTTATTTTGTTTCTCAAGTCTAGATTCTTTCTCACCTCATCCCATGCAAAACCGCCACCCGCCTGCCAATTGGGATCATGATATTGGGCGAAGGCAGGATGCCTTGGAGGGTATGACCGAAGTGGTCCCAGATATCGGAAACGTTTCAGTTGTTCTTCTACGATTTCTGCCAACCCTTTTATCAGCTCATTGACAAGCCGAGGAAAAAGCATATTAAAAGCTGAAATTAAATCTTGTTGCCTGCGGCCTTTGCTGATCGTATGCAGGAAATCACCTTCTTTAATACCTTGAATTCCATAGGGGAGGAATTTAGTAGTTTCAGAAGATATTTTAGGTACAAATTCTGATATAGCTTTGTCTAAAAGATCATAATCTTCCGATAAAATCTGATCTGTGGTTGTTGACGACGTTATGATAGATTCTATTAACGATTTTATCACAGGATGTTCGTTATTAACTGTATCGAGGCGTAGTAATCCTCCTTTTCGCACACTCATTGCGAGGATGGAGACCCCATCAGCTTCAATGTTGTACCTCGTTATCCGTGGTTCTTTTTGCATTTGTAAAAATTCATTTATTGTAAGGTTCTGATATTTATATTTATCAATCCACGGTTGGGAATCTTTTATTTGCTCAGCTTCAAGGCCTTCTTGGATTGCTTCAAGTAAATCGGAGTACTGGAGATCTCCCATCTCCTCCATCTTTTGAAGGATCGATTCATCAAAATCTTTGTAAAAGCCTTTTTTCAATGCCATTCCTATTGATACGCTTAAGGTTATTTTTTGAGCTAATTCGAATATTTTCTTGATACGCCCTTCCAATTTGGAGGTGTCAAATTCTATCCCCCACTCGACATATCGCTCAGATTCACGTTTAAAGACATATTGCTTGAATCCACCAAGGTCTACAGAATCTCCGCCAATTTCGGTCCGATGAACGTCCAGATCCCCTTTTGTCAAGCCCTGGTGCGCTAACACTAAGCTATGGATCAAACTTGATTTTCCTGAACTATTAGGTCCGAAAATGAGTGTCAGAGGACGAATCGGAACCTGTTGTGTTTCTGAAAATGCCTTGAAATTGCCTAATCTAAGCCCTGAAAGCATGATAATCCTCTCAATTAATTCAAATCTGAAGATCTTTTTAGATACTTCTGTTGTTGTTCCATCTCGACCAAGATTTCTTCCATATGTGCCTTACGCCATTTAGCTGTCAATTCTCCGGAGAAAGCCCAAAAAAATAGAACTGAGAACAGAACATCCAATCTTTGTTTAAGAAATGCAATGCGGTTTCGTAACTGTCTGATGCTTCGGATCTGTTCTGCAAAGCACAACTGCAAATCTTTGGGTGGACATAAAATTGGAGTGGCTGACAATTGTGAAGCGTTCAAATGTGGCTGCCCTGCACGGGCTTTTAAGTTGCTGAAATAGTTTTTTTGGATATGGGGTGTTAGCAAATATGCCTCGACAAATTCGCCGCAAAAATTTTCTCCCGGCGTAACGATAAGGTCATACCCTGCAACTGATCCAGCCCATTGATCGGTAACCTGGGCTACATCACCTGTGTAAGCACCGCTACGCACAACTATCACCTCATCAGACGTGAGAAATGCATTTCGAGTCTCAGGGACACTTGAATGACTGACAAACACCATATCCTCGTCGCTTATCACTCCACGGCTGATATTTGTTGCTCGAATCAACGGGATCCCGTCTGGGTCAGCCTCTGGAGGTTGACCAAGCCCGTACCGTACACTTGCCCCGCCATTGGAGATTTCCTTAATATCCCAGTTTTTTGGATTCGACGCAGGATCACCAAACATTTTGTAGAAAAGTGCAGGGACAATTCGCTTTGCCTTGAAATTAGCTTCTGCTCGCTTTTCCCTTAACGTGCCCGCTTGGCCGAGAATCGCCACAATCCGCCGTTGCTCGGAAGGGGGAGGAAGGGGAGCGGGGAGAGACTTAATAATGCTAGAATTCAACCCTTTCATAATTGCACCATGCGCACGCCCACGAAGGGCTGCTTGAGTCGCTGAACTTCCTTTAATTAGAAATGCAATATATTCAGGTGAGCATAGAGCTGTGTTTGGTCTGTATCGTAAAAGATGAGAATCCATAATCGAAGTGTTTATACCCTCTGGGACAATTGCTACTTCACCAATTGTCCCCATCATTGTAATAAGGACATCTCCCGGCTTTACTTCCACTGATCGAAGTGTTTGAAACTTATCCGCTGTAATATATCGATCTCCTAAATCGTCAAACTTGTTATTTAGCACATTCTCTATGCCAATAACGTGAATACCTGAATCGACCAATTCAGACTTTTTCAATTGGCTTCCAAATGGTCCAATCTTAATAGCCGCGGGTTCCCGCGAGGCGAGTTCTGCCAATTTCATAATTGGCCACTCCATTACACCGCCTCCACTTCCTGTAGAAGCCGTTTAAGACTCTCGGTAATATCTCTCTCGATGTCCAGCACCTCACGGATTAGGTCCGATGGATCTTCAGCGGGAATAGCCTGCGCTATTTGTGGTTTGTAGCTACCGGCAGCTAAATTGAAATCATTTTCTTCAATGCTCTCTATCTCTGCCCACCAGGAATGTGGCTCTTTACTTCCTTGCTCAAGAACACTCCCTGCCTCAACTCCTGGTGGATTCTTAAAGCCTGATTCTCGATATATTTTCCATTGTTTGAGTAATTCAGGAATGTCGTTTAGCTCCGGTGTTTCCGGTCGACCACCACCCACAATCTTATCCGGGTCAAAGCCGTCATTATTAACCTCGTAGAACCAAACCTTGCGTTTTGTTTTTATTTCTCCATCTCCGTTTTGTGGTCGCCTAAACACAATCACACCGGTCTTGACTCCCGCATAGGGCTTAAAGATACCTGCCGGCAGTGAAATCACCGCGAGTAATTCATAACTTTCAACCAGCTTTTGCCGCAGTTCCTTATGAGCCTTTGTGGAACCAAAGAGCAGACCTTCTGGAACAACAACTGCACAACGTCCTCCTGTCGCCAGCGCTTCCATCATAACCCCGAGAAACAACAATTCGCTCTTTTTCGAGTTTGTTGGAAGGTCCTTTCGAATGGATTCCCTGGGCAATACACCGGCAAACGGTGGGTTTGATAGAATGACTTTATATTTTCTGCTTAGATCATCTTCCGTAAGGCCTCCCAGTTCGGAAAGCGTGTTGGCCCGCTTGACCCTCGCGTTCCTGATGCCGTGAAGGACGAGGTTCATCATGGAGATACGCATCATCTGGCGAGAGACGTCCGTACCATAGATGGATCGCTCAAGAAGGCCCCAGTCCGGGATCTTTTCACCGGGCCCTTTTCGATAGGTCTGGAGGTTGGGGATTTCTGCCCTGGCCTGCTCAAGTGTCTGGTTACGTTTCTCCAACCATTCCTCACCATAGATGGGTACTTCTGTGGGCTCGCTTGAGTACTTGGCCAAAATATACTCCACCGCATCAATAAGAAAACCGCCGGTGCCGGAGGCCGGGTCATATATGGTATCGCCAAGATCAGGGTCCACCAGTTCGACCATCATGGTACGGATCTGGCGTGGTGTGCGGAACTGGCCGTTTAATGCTGACTGGCCTAAATGTGTGAGTAAATATTCAAATATGTCGCCCTTGACATCGGTCCCAAGCTTTCGGAAATCAATCGCATCAATTTCAT
>CAZENC010000222.1:0-5431 GCA_964513115.1 uncultured Desulfobacteraceae bacterium
AGTATTTGGCAATCGCTGAAAGTGCTCTTCTCCCGCATGCGGGTTCAAGAAAAGGAGCAATCGGGTTCTGGCAATTTTTGATCGGCACCGGCAGGAAATACGGTCTTGTTGTTAACAGACATATTGATGAGCGACGAAACCTTTTCACCTCAACAGCGGCAGCGGTCCGGTATTTCAAAAAGCTTCATGAAATATTTAAGTCATGGACGCTGGCTGCTGCCGCTTATAATATGGGCGAAGAAGGGCTCATGGCCGAAATACTTGAACAGGATATTGATAATTATTATCATTTATATCTTCCGCTTGAGACCCAGCGGTATATATTCCGTATCCTTTCCGTGAAACTGATCTTTTCCAGCCCGGAAAAATACGGATTCATACTTACCGAGAAAGACTACTACCCCCCGCTGATATTCGATCGGATTCAAGTTGACTGTTTTAAGGAGGTTCCGGTCCGCATTATCGGTCGTGCGGCAAAAACCAGTTTCAAGGTAATTAAGGATTTGAATCCTGAAATACGCGGGCACTACCTTGCAAGGGGAAGGCACAATATTCTTATTCCCAAAGGGGCGTCGGCAGGCTTTCAAGCTCGATATCAACGATACGTTAAAGAATTTTTTGCAGCCCAAAAGGAAAGGGTCTATATTGTTAAAAAAGGAGATAATCTCTCTTCAATTGCCGAAAGATTCGAAGTCCCCCTCCAGGCTCTTCTTATCTGGAACCGGCTTGACCTGAAGAGTCCAGTTCATCCCGGAGACCGTCTTATTATTCATCCAAAAAAATAATATGTTATTCGGAATTGGATTGCTGGAATCCGGATGGAGGCAGGTGAGGTAAAAGTTCCTTCGACCCGGAGAATGATATCGGACATCGCATATATGCCGGAAGGTAGGAAAAAGAGGCTGTTCAAAGTTGTGGGGGACGAGTATTTCGCCGAAGGCTTCACCGATGATACAAAGTCTAACAAACCACGTGGAGACACGTGAAGAAAGAAAGGACTAGAAACTTTGGAAAGGTTTTCAAAATAATTTTAGGTTATGCTGCATCGGGGCTGATTGCGGCTGAAGGCTTAGAAAGGAAGCGTGAAGTCCATAGGAGGGAAATATGGCACGGACAGGGATTTTTGAAAAGAAATGCATCACGAATAAAGTAGGAGAAAAAATGGTTTTCGGGTCGCGCCGGAGATTTATTAGGTCACTATTGGCTTTATTAGGAGCGCTAGGTCTTCTTGTCAGCCCTTTTTTCTCATTTTTTCAAGGTTTGTATGCGAAAACCAGAAAGATGGTTTTGCCAAAGGGAACCGAACGAAAGAGTCTTGTTAACAAAAACCCTGCGGAACTGGATGCCAGGAACCTTGACATTACACCTCTCGGTGATTTCGGAACCATGGGGCTTACTGATCATGATGAGGACATGAAGGCATGGCGTCTTCATATAGAAGGACATGTTAAAAAGCCGTCCAGCCTCACATATGGAGAAATCAGATCGTTACCAAGTATCAAAAAAAACGTGCTTCTCATATGTCCGGGCTTTTTCGTTAATCACGGGCGCTGGGAGGGTGTTTCTTTGAAAAAAATATTTGATATATGCGGGCTGAAAAAAGGCGCTACCCACGTAACTTTCCGAGGACCACGCGGTCCCAGCGAAAACCTTCAAAGGTTCCCCATTGCCGATGTGCTTTCAGAAAAGGTTTTCCTGTCATACAAAGTAAACGGCGAAGTCCTGCCTAAAAAGCATGGATTTCCGGTCCGTTTGGTGGCCGAAGATTATTATGGGTTTGATTGGATAAAATATATTTACAGTGTTACGGTGGACAAGATTGAGGAGTAATAGGGAAGGTTGTCGGCCTATAACAGGTTTTATGAGAGGGAGGAAATAATGGAAATACTCAATGTCAATGGCGTTGAAGCGAAACAAATTGAGAGTTTTCCTTACAAGGGAACGCCTTACAAAGTAAAAGGTGTAACCATCAAATGGTTGTCCAGCGCAGGTGAGGATAAGGATTCACCTGATTATGGTTTGAGATTTTTCGCTGTCGAACCAGGCGGTGAGATCCCGATACACAACCATTTCTATTTGCAGACCATGTACATGCTTAGCGGACAATTAGTTGTATTCTCGCATGATCCTGAAACCGATAAAAAAGTCAAAGAAGAACTGGTCGGTCCTAATGATTTTGTTTTCGTTCCGAGTATGGAGCCCCACAGCATGATAAACCCAAGCGATAGCGAAGAGGCCCTTTTTCTTTGCTGTATTGCGAATGTGTATGACTGACAAGAGAAAGGGAAGGCACGCTTCCCGAAAGGATCCCACCGAGCAAGGCACAGATGTGCTGAATTGGGATTGCCGATCAGGTAATAATAGACTCGGCAGGGTGCAAAGATATTGTGTCGGAAACAGTTAGAAAGATAGAAAGTCTGCTGTCGGAAACAATGGATATGCAGAAGGATTATGTGGAGCGCGTATGTGCAGCTTGTGAAACTTCTTGCTGTTTAAGGGTTCATTATCTGTTCAATGAGAAAGATATATTCTTCCTAAGATTATCGGGACGTGAACTTAGCTGGAGAAGAGAATTATTAACAAAGAAAGGTTGCTGGTTTTTAGGTGAACAGGGATGTATTCTTGATCCTGGATGCAGGCCGTTTATATGCCATACCTATATCTGTCATGATTTGGAAATGGAAATGAACAGGTGCGATCCCGGGCTTATTGCAGTGTTGGATGGGAAGTTTAAGATCATTGGTCGAATGCGAAGTCAATTGCGGGCAGAATACCTTTTGGAGAAAAATGTCAAGGCTTGAGCCGGTATAGTTCATAAAACAAAAAATAATGTTTAAAATGTCGTATTTCGGGATCATCCGGCAAACGAGTACCCGAAACTGTTGAGATATGAAGTTGGCAGATGGGAAGGATTCGCAATGATGTTTTGTATTGAGGCGTGCTAATTAACCGGATGAACCTTATTTAAAAGCTTGGGAGTTTTAGTGAATGGATGATAAAGGAAAAGCAATGGTAATAGCCTCTTTTGCGGCAGACTCCTTGGCCTTAGGTGTACACTGGATCTACGATACCGAAAGTATCGTGAAGTTATTCGGTCGGGTGGAGTCGTTCCTGAAGCCTGGAAATCATTCCTATCACTCAACAAAAGAAAAGGGCGAGTTCACTCACTATGGTGATCAGGTGTTTGTGTTGTTGGAATCTCTGGCTGAGGAAAAAGGATTTGATCTTTCAGCCTTTTCAGTGCGTTGGCGCGCGCTTTTTGATAATTACGAGGGATATGTGGATTACGCAACAAGGGCAACGCTTTCCAACTATGATTCAGGAGGTTCGTATCAAGATCCAGGTTCCCCTTCAGACGATCTTGCCGGAGCGGCGCGAATCGCCCCCCTGGTCTATGCCTACAGTCACGATATTGATAGACTGGTTAAAAGTGTAAGGACGCAGACAAGGATGACTCATGACAACCCGTTTACCGTTGATGCTGCAGAATTTTTTGGCAGAGTTGCTTGGCTGGCGCTTCAAGGTTCTCGGCCAACGGAAGCGATGCAAGAGATTTCGGAAGAACTCTTCGTCAGGTCTCCACTTTCCGGCTGGGTACGGGAAGGTTTTGAATCCAAGACCAAAAAAAGTGTCTCGACCATCACAAAATTCGGTCAGAGTTGCCACACAGAAGAAGCTTTTCCGGGCGTCGTCCATCTTATCGCAAAATACGAGAATGACCTCCGCGAGGCACTGATACAATCGGTAATGGCGGGTGGGGACAGCGCTGCACGAGGCATGATTGTAGGGATGGTTCTGGGGGCCTATTCGGGAATGGAAAGCCTTCCTCAGCAGTGGATCGATGGGCTCGCTAAGAAAGATAAGATTTTGAAATTAATAACGGAATTGGCCTAGTTGAATATTTAGAGAAAGCACGAAGCGCTGTCGAAGTATCGCAATGCTTTTTGACAATGTCGAAAAGAGGACGACACCCCTGTGTGTCCACACTCGCTATTACAAAGGTATTGAGAAAGAGAGGGTAGGAATGGCCAAAATTCATTATGGGATAGAGAAAGGGATTGCGCAGATCATCCTGGATGACGGAAAAGTGAATGCCATGGATTTTGATTTTTTCGAGGAGCTGGCCGATACGCTGGACCATGTGGGGGAGGATGGTGCCAAGGCACTTATCATAACAGGCCGCCCGGGTTATTTTTCTGGAGGTCTTGATGTTAAGCTGATGCCCACACTCTCTCCAACTGAGCTAAACAGGTTGGCTGAGAACCTCGCACGCAACCTACTGAAAGTGTATTCACTTCCGATTCCAACTGTTGCAGTCTGTAGCGGGCATGCTATTGCCGGTGGCGCCATGCTTTGTTTTACGTGCGACCTTCGTTTTGTAATTGATGGGCCCTATATTATTCAAATGAACGAGATACTGGCCGGTATTCCATTTCCCAGCTGGATGCTTTTTATAGGAAGATCGGCGATACCGGTGAGATGGCAGGTGGAAACTTTTCTCCATGCAAGAGCTTATAGTCCGGCAGATGCGGTGGAAAAGGAAGTGTTTCACGGGTTGATAAAGGATGGTGAAGATCCCTTAGCATATGCCAGGGCACAGGTTGAGAAGTTGAACTCTCTCAACTTAATGGCTTATGAGACAAGTAAGAAAAGATTGCGGGACGGTGACGTCAGACAGGTATTGGAGCTGCTAAAAAACGAACTGCCGTTCCGGGAGGCGGACATTACATAAAACCATCGAGGTGGGAACTTGGGGCAGAGACATGAAACACAAAGGGACTTTCACTAAGATAGCCAAATCGGAAAAATGCATGTACGGCCCAAGGGCATTGCTGGTTTGCGGCTATCCTGAGGAGGAACGGGCCGGTTTTATAAAGTTGGCCGATAAAGTCGGTCTCAAAGATATTCGGATTGTTTTTGCGGCATCCCATGATCTGGAGACCGGCATAGGCGATATTCTTTGCCATGAAGACAAGGCCGGAATTGGGGACGAGTCAAGCATGCCAAGGGCCGTCGTCATTTCCGGATTGACCCAAAATGAACTTCACCAGCTGATGGCTGCCTATAGGAAGGCAGGGCGAACCCGTCAAATGTGGGCGACCTTGACTCCTTTTTCTGAAAAGTGGCCCCTCAAACATCTCCTCACTGAGTTGCAGGCGGAAGACAGAGCAATGAAAAAAGCGCACCCTAAATAAACAAACCCGGCGCACGTCAAACGGATTGAGGAGTGTCGGAAAGGATCTATAAAATTGTTATCTCGTTGAACGGACAAATTTTCTGTTACTCAGCTAAACCGCCTAGCCGTATTTGAGGGCCAGCTCGGGGCAGAATTCAGTACATAGGAGAATAGGGATATGAAAAAGAAATCTTTAATCCGGTTAGTATTTGTCTTATTTTTTTCGATTCTCGTCTTGTCAGCAGTGCAGAACTC
>CAZENC010000223.1:0-5401 GCA_964513115.1 uncultured Desulfobacteraceae bacterium
TGGAGCCTCGGGTTGAGGAGATATTTACCTTGATCTACGGTGAACTTGTACGAGCCGAATATGTAAATGCCATTAGTTCGGGTGTAGTTATAACGGGTGGTTCAGCGGAATTACCAGGAGTGCCTGAGTTGGCGGAACAGATTTTCAATACTCCTGCACGAGTTGGTTATCCTCAAGGAATAGGGGGATTGGTAGAAGTTGTTAATAAACCGATGTATGCAACGGCGGTAGGTCTGGTCCTGTACGGATCAATGGCGGGAAAAAGGGCCAGAAAGTTCAGAATAAGGGATGCCAATATTTTTAATCGCGTTATGAACAGGATGAAGGGGTGGTTCAAGGATGTGATTTAATACAATTGGAAATTAGCGATTTGAAAGTTGAACCTTTTATTAACTTAAGCAAAAGGAGGGACATCATGAAATTCAAATTTGTGGAAGAAAAACAGAGGTACAAGGCGAATATAAAGGTGGTAGGTGTCGGGGGCGCAGGCGGCAACGCAATCAATAATATGATTGTTTCGAAGTTGAGAGGAGTTGATTTCATTGCCGCCAATACGGATCGGCAAGATCTAGATCGATCTGCGTGCCCTCACAAGATACAGCTCGGCCCGTCAATAACAATGGGGCTCGGAGCAGGGGCCGATCCGGAAGTTGGCAGGACATCGGCTGAGCAAAGTGTCAGTGAGATCAGGGAATCCATAGAGGGTTCCGATATGGTTTTTATCACGGCAGGTATGGGAGGCGGAACAGGTACGGGCGCTTCACCTGTGATTGCCAAGGAGTGCAAAGAAAGCGATGCCCTGACCGTAGCGGTTGTGACCAAGCCCTTTGCATTTGAAGGTGAAAAACGGATGAAAAGGGCCATGGAAGGAATCGAGAAACTCAAGGATGAGGTTGACAGCCTCATTATAATTCCCAATGAACGCCTTAAGACCCTGGGCGGCAAAAACACGACCTTCAAAGACCTGATTGTCCGTGCGGATGATGTTCTTCTCCAGGCTGTTAGAGGAATCTCCGATTTGATCATAAACAACGGTTTTATAAACCTGGATTTCGCAGATGTAAAAAGGGTGATGGAGCAGATGGGTCCCGCTATCATGGGAATGGGGGAAGCATCCGGGGAAAACAGGGCCGCTGAGGCCGCACAGAAGGCTATCAACAGCCCTCTCATGGAGGATATATCAATTGACGGCGCCAGGGGGGTACTTATGAACATAACCGGTCCTTCCGACATGACCATGGATGAAATCAATGAGGCATCCAACTATATTAAAGGAGAGGTTCATCAGGACGCTGATATTTTTTGGGGTGTGGCATTTGATGACAGCATGGGGGATGAGGTCAAGGTGACCGTTATTGCAACCGGAATAGAGGGTGGCGGTAATGCCTTTTACAGAAGGCACAGCATTAGTCATGTCAGCGAATTCGCCAATGTGGTAAACCTCAGAGATCCGAGGCCGGAAGAGATTGAAGAGGAATGGTCGGTCAGAATGGACGGTGAGATACTGGATATACCCACTTTCCAAAGAAAGGAGACCGGTACGGAGGAGCCCGAAGATGACGGCTGGATTAGGACTAAGAAAAAAGGCTTGTTTGCCAGGTTTAATTTCAAGGATAACCTGGATTACCCAACTTTTCTAAGGGCAAAAGCCGACTGATTTTAGGCGTTCGGCAGTCAGCAATAAGCCATAAGCTGTTGACCTGAATTGAGAGGTTGACAGGTTGGAAACTGGAGACTTCAAGGAAATGAAAATAAAGGTCGCTTGAAGATAGGTCGGGGACGTGTCTGGTGATATTATTTCCCTGTACCGGGCCAGGTTGGCCAAAGAAAGGGGAACTGTCAAAAAAGATCGTGGCGGCAAGCTCTCTATTGCCCTGGTCTATCCAAACTATTATCGCCTCGGCATGTCAAACCTTGGTTTCCAGATCGTTTATCATCTTTTTAACGAAAGGCCCGATGTTGTTGCAGAGCGCGTTTTCCTGCCTGAAGGTCAAGAATTGTCCCTCTACCTCCAGTCAGGAAACGCGCTGCTGTCGCTGGAGTCTCAAATCCCACTTCAAGTATTCCACCTCGTGGCTTTTTCCCTTTCCTTTGAGAACGACTATCCTAACATACTGAAGATCTTAGAACTGGGAAAGATCCCTCTCCTGTCTGAAGAACGCCTTGATCCGTGCCCCCTTGTCATGGCAGGAGGCATCACCACCTTCCTGAATCCTGAACCCCTGGCACCTTTTATTGATTTTTTTCTGCTGGGAGAGGCCGAGGCCAGCCTGGACAGATTTACAGACCTTTTTTTAGAAACAGGGTCAATAAATGCCCGTCGAGAAGAGGTTTTAAAGAGTCTCGCTAAAAACATGAACAGTCTGTATGTTCCATCCCTCTATCAACCGGAATACCAAAAAGACGGGCGCCTCAAATCTTTTTTTCCTAAAGACAGCGATGTGCCTGAAAAGATAAGGAGAACATATTCTTTTGAAGGCGGATCTGCACACGGACAGGTTCCCATGTCCAAAATAACAACGCCCGATACGGAATTCAGCGACAAAATTTTAATCGAAATGGGAAGGGGTTGCGGACATTCCTGTAGATTCTGTGCCGCCGGCTATGTCTATCGTCCCCCGAGGTTTTATAGGGAAACAGACCTGATATCATCAACCGAAAAGGCCCTGGAAAAATGCGATCAGGTCGGGTTATTGGCAGCGGCAGTCTCAGATATTCCCGGGATAGAAAATGTGACATCCATGATAGTGAAAGAAGGACGAAGTTTTTCTGTCTCGTCCTTGAGGGCCGACAGCCTTACAAAGAGACTCCTCGTACATCTTAAGCGGGCAGGGCAAAAAACTCTGGCAATTGCACCAGAAGCCGGATCGGAAAGGCTGCGAAGGGTCATAAATAAACATTTGACAAGAAAGAATATCATGGATTCCGTAACACTGATTTCGGAGACGTCAGGTTTTGCTGTTCGACTTTATTTTCTTATTGGTCTTCCCTCTGAAACCAGAGGTGATGTGGAAGAAATTGTTGATCTGGTTAAAAGAATTAAGCATCACATGGTCAAGGCGTCTTCGGGACTCGGCAGGATAGGCAAAATAATCGTTAGCGTTAATTGCTTTGTCCCTAAACCGTTTACCCCTTTTCAATGGTTTCCTCTGGACCAGTTATCCTCACTCAAGGAGAAGCAGAAGTTTATAAAAAAGGCCCTTGGCAAAGAGGGCGGCATAAAGGTAAATTCCGATTTTCCCAAGTGGGCTTACGTCCAGACGCTGCTTTCCGTGGGAGACAGAAGGGCAGGGGAAATCCTGCATGCATCCCACAGGTTTGGCGGGAACTGGACAAAAGCGCTTCGTTTCTCCGAAGTGAACCCCGACTTCTTTGTTTACCGTCCAAAAGAACTTGATGAAGTCCTGCCGTGGGATTTTATTGACAGCGGAATTTCAAAAACCCATTTAATTACCGAATACAGGCTGGCACTTGAGGGTGAGGAATCAGATATCTGCAATGTGGGTGAGTGTTTTCGTTGTGGGGTATGCAGCCGGAGTGGGCAATAGATTTTGCTGGGGTCTTTATTGACTGGTGGTCTTGTATGTCTTGTGGGTGTAATAGATACGATGAAAGGCTGTAAAATGGGTAGAGATAGCCAGGAACCAGAGTGCTATAATGAGGAAATTAAAAATAGACCCGGCCGCCAAGATGATAATCCTTTCTGCTCTTTCCATAAGTCCGACAGCACATTTCGGAATAACGAGTTCGGACCGGGCACGGACATAGCTAACCAGGAATGCGCCGCATATAATAACAAGAACAAGGATTACATTTCCAATCTCACCCTTTTTGGCGAAATATGTAAGAACTCCCGCAAAGATTAGAAAGTCAGAATAGCGATCAACTACAGAGTCGTTAAAAGCCCCTATTTTTGAAGCCGAATCTCCCACCCGTGCCACAGCACCGTCCACCATGTCAAAAAAACCTGCTAGAAGGATGACTATACCCCCCCCAACCATGAAACCACGGTAGTAAAAATAGGCAGCAATGCCGTTTATTATGAGGCCGATAAGGGTGAGATTGTTAGGCGTTATTTTATGACGATGTAAAAATAAGGCGATACCAGTCAGGATTCCTTCGGTTCTATTGCCTATTATTTTTCTTAACATAGCGCCTTTCGGAAACCCCCATCGCCTTCATTAACATTAAGATGAAGAAGTCGCCGTTGATGTCAATACTTATGAATATTTCCAGGCAATTAAATATGTTTACAGGCCTTGGAATCGCACCAAATGTTTACTGGATAATAAAGCCCCACCCTTAGGGTGGGCTTATGTTGGTTGGCTATGCCGGTCAAACGGCTCGGCATGGGACTCTTCTCCACTCCGCATCTACTCCTACGCTGCACGCGGCCCTCCCTGAGGTCTGCTTGAGCCGAAGGAAGTGGATTCCATTGGCCCGTTTTAGTGCAGACCACGACTCGGGCCGCGGCATTGGGCAGGGGGGTTTTATCCGAAAGATGCGTCCTTTCGAAGAGTCCCATACCTTCGCCTCCCACAAGTATACAGTAGTGGAGCACCCCTATGGGGTGCGAAATACAAAGCCCCGCCCTTTGGATGGGCATTTTTTACTTATATCCCGAATCATCAACAAGGTAAAGCAAATTGCTTACTGGCATCCTGTGCGGTAGCCACTACCTCAAACACACGCACAGGTCATCATAGGCAACCGTTACCCTGTAAGGCAGCCCGAAATCCGACATGATCCGTTTTACGGTCTTTTGCCATTGTTCTTGGTTCAAAGGGATCGGATAGGGCTCTCCACCTGACGGAGGCCTTAGAGGGTCTTTGGGTGGGTGTTTTTTTGCATTGGTATTTGCGG
This sequence comes from uncultured Desulfobacteraceae bacterium, assembly GCA_964513115.1. Classification (GTDB taxonomy): domain Bacteria; phylum Desulfobacterota; class DSM-4660; order Desulfatiglandales; family Desulfatiglandaceae; genus JAFDHL01. The sequence continues at coordinate 4,864 of CAZENC010000223.1, forward strand.
GATCACCCTTCACCATATCGGCATCCCCGATATGAATTAGAAAAGTTTCCTTTTTAGGTTTCAGGAGGTCTATGAAAGGGATTGCTCTCTGAAGGCTCATATGATGGGGGCGGTTGGTGATCGGTTCATTCAGCCAGAAGGACTGGATAATCAGGTAGTCAGGGTTGATAAGTTCTGGAGGGATTTCAGGAATATTCATAAAATCGGAGGTATACACTAAGCGAATTTCATTTTCAAATTGATCTTTTGATCTCACGGCGAATCCCACAGATCCCTTTGCAAAATAACCGTGTTCGGTCTTGAAAGGCAGAACATCGAATTCTCCCTGCTGAAACCACTTGCCGGGCTTAACCTTGTTAACCTTTATTACCTCCATTTGTTCCAGATAAGCAAATCTGGGGCCTATAATTTCCCAGCTTTCGGCGGTAAGATGAACCGATATTGGATGAAAGACCTCTCTTGGAACGTTGCGTTTATAGACAAAAAGTTCATCAAGGCCCATGTAGTGATCACCGTGTTCATGGCTGATCAGGACCCA
>CAZENC010000224.1:0-5380 GCA_964513115.1 uncultured Desulfobacteraceae bacterium
ACCATCTTGTCTGGGTTGAATACGGTCTCCAATCTGCCCATGATTCAACCCTGAGGAAAATTAACCGTGGTCACGACGTGGCCTGTTTTGAAAACTGCGTAAATCTCACACATGACTACGGATTGAACATATGTGCCCATATCATCTTAGGACTGCCGGGTGAAGACCGGAAAATGATGTTGCAAACGGCTCGTTTCCTGTCTAAACTGCCCATCCAGGGGATCAAGATCCATCTCCTCTATGTTGTTAAAAAAACTCCGCTGGCCGAGTTTTATAATAAGGGCGGATTTCGGTGCCTTGAACAGGAAGAGTATTTGGGCCTGGTGGTTGACTTCCTTGAACTACTCCGCCCGGATATGATTGTACAAAGGTTGACCGGTGATCCGATCAAATCGGAACTGGTGGCCCCTTTGTGGGCTGTGGAAAAACAAAAAAACCTGAGACTTATCCGTGAGACGCTCGAAAGGAGGGATACATGCCAGGGAAAACTGTACGGAAAATCTATTGCTGGGAAGTAAAAATAGAGGCCCTGCACATCTATCTTGCTTCCACAAAAAAGGGTGCCTTACGCATAGGGCTCACACTGAACCGAAAATTAGATTGCGTGGATTTTTTTAAAAGGATATTTCCGGAAGACGCCCTATCCAAGGATTACAGCCCAAACCGATTTCTGATACAGGCAGTTAAAGCTTCACTCCTTAATAGGCGGCCTAAAACTGCACTTGATCTTGACACATCTTGCACACCCTTTCAACAGAGGGTATACGAGGCAATCACCAAGATACTATTTGGGAGAACAAGAACTTACGGGGAGGTGGCCTTGATGATTGGAAATCCCAAAGGAGCTAGGGCTGTTGGCCAAGCTCTGGGTAGGAACCCGTTGCCACTGATATTTCCCTGACACCGAGTTGTGGGCGCCGGAGGTATCGGCGGTTTTGGCAGCGGCCTTGCTGTGAAGAGATATCTGCTCAAGCGTGAACAACTGGACTGATAGAAATTCCCAATTTATTTCTGCGGTTCCCCCACCTTTTTTCTCAAAAGCTCATCCAGTGCAATTTCGTACTCCCTGGAACCGGGTACAAGAGATTTGTTGCGGCTGAGCTGCGCTACGACTTCCTCTTCTGCCCTTTCAAACTGGATACTTATCTTGCTGATTACCTTGTTCACGACCTGATATATGTCCAGATCTGTCCCGTAAATATCAATCACATCGGGATCATTTATAAGGACTTCCATAATGTACTGGGTCATGTACAGGGAAAAAGGATTTGCCCGGGGAACGAGACTTCGGATCGGGGCGATAAAATATTTAAAATCAAATTCGGAGCTTCTTAATGCCTTTTTCAGACCCTTGAGCAGAACATTGGACACTGCAGCAGGGTTCTCTGTTTCAACAATTTTGTCCATCAATAGGGCCTGGGTCAGCTTATTATGGATTTCAGGTAATTTAAAGCTGAAAAATCTGTCCCGCTGAAAAGCCTGCTGCCTTTCCTGCCTTTCAAGTCTTTTGATAATTTTGTCCTGAACCCTCCCGCTATCAAATATTCTCATATTCCAAATATACCTTTATCCAAATTGCCGTATCACTCACGCATCAGGAATCTTTTTTCTCTGATTTCTTTGAGGATACCTTTGATGGAGAATCCTTTCCCGTTGAAGCCTTAGAAGAATCAGGGGAATCCTTTGACGTTTTACTTGAATCCTGGTTTTCTGAGTTAGGGCTATCACCCTGATTTCCCCCGGTTTTTGAAGCATAATCAGTAACATACCATCCACTCCCCTTTAAATGGAATGTGCTATGGGAAATGAGTTTCTTCATCTTTCCGTGGCACTGTTCGCACTCGGTAAGGGGCGGATCGGAAAACTTCTGCCAAGTCTCTATTTGATGTCCGCATTTCGTACATTCATATTCGTAAATCGGCATCTCAAACAACCTCCAGTATCACCCATTCAAAATCTATGACAGGGCCATTTCACAAATCCTGTGACCCTGATATGAATCCAATACGTAATCAAGTCTTGGTAGCGAGACATCTTTTAAAATGTCGAATGTTGTCTCATGTACAACGGTTTCTTCCCTTTCTTTCTCGCTTCCAGAAACATCAAACCTCTGAAAAAAATTGCAAAATCTCACGATATGAACCAGTTCGTGCGTAAAGACATATACAAGAAGCGGCAAAAGCCCAAGTTCACTATCTCTTTTCAGGGCCTTCAATATCTGGTGGTCCTGAAGGCAGATAAAATAAAAATCACGCTTTTTTATCTTGGATTCCAAGCCGTCATCGACCACACTCGATCCCTTGTTTAAAAGTGCAAATGCGTGTTTGCTTATCTCATCACTGCTCAGTGACAACAGCGTCTTTACATCATACGCGTGTCTTTTCCATTGCCCGGCGGAAAATTTATAGAAATTCCCAGTAGCATCCTCGGCAATATCGAGCGCATCACCTGCTGTTACCAGATCGTAGTCTTTAAAAGAACAAAATGTCATTTCGAAGACTCTCGTGTTTTGAGGTTTACGATCAAAAAATAAGGCCGTTTATAAAAAAGTCAACACCGGGATAAATTTTTTAGTGGTGGCGGTGACTGGATTTGAACCAGTGACTCTGCGGATATGAGCCGCATGCTCTGACCACTGAGCTACACCGCCAACTCATCACTACAGTTTTGAATATTTATTAAAATAGCATTTTTTGTCAATTAAATAATGTATGGTAATAAGCACACATTGACAGCAATTAAACTAAAGAATCCCCCTAGAGGCTTTATATTTAACACCCTATAGGGGTGTTCCAATACTGCCTAATTATAGGAGGCGAAGGCATGGGATTCTTCAAAAGGACGCATCTTTCGGATAAAATTTCCTCCTCTTTGTGCCGCGGCCCGAGTCGCGGTCTGCACTTAAACGGCTTAATGGAATCCCAATCCTTCAGTTCAAGCAGACCGCAGGGAGGGCTGCTTGTCCATCCTCCGCAGTAGCCTGCTACGGAGGACGGGCAGAGTAGGAGTAGATGCGGACTTGAGAAGAGTTCCATGCCGAGCCGTTTGATTGGCATAGCAAAACAACATAACCCCATCCTAAGAATGAGGCTTTATTCCCCAGCAAAATGGTAAGAAAACCTATGTTTGACTTTCTATGAATCCCCAGCTAATTTCTATAAGTAAATATCGAAAAACGGAGCGAATGAAAACAGTGGAAACAGAAAAAGATATTGCACTCACAGGAAAAGTTTCATCCAGGAAATGTCCCACCTGCGGCCATCATGAAATAGGGATCACAACCCAAGATGGAACCTTCTATCCTCTGAGGCCAGGTACCTTGATACAGGTTCTGAGAGACCATCCCGATGAAGCGAACAGGTCAAATGGACCTTCAGCCCCTCTCGCCGGTTACAACAAAAAAGAGGCAGCCCAACCTGAGCAAAGGCCCTGGGCCCCCGACCCGGTGAAATCCGAAAGGTCTCTTAGGTTGAAATACGGCGTTATGGTCAGGGCGGGTTTAGATTCCAGCCACATGAATAGTGATATCTTTCAGGCCGCATATCTAGAAAAATTGCGGCATCTAATTGAAAATGAGGTCAATATACCCATAGCCGTAATACTCGACCAATTTTTTACCTCGCCCCATCTGGCATCCGGCGCCCCTGGGGAAATAGCCCTTGCCATGTGGCAGGAACTGGAAGAAATCAGGCGACCTGTCTTGCTTGTAAGTGCGTGGATGGAAGATCCGGGAGAGGAAAACCTTCGAAACCTTCTCCAGCCAAAATCAAGGGAAAGTATGCTCGATAAGCCGGCTACCGACGCAGAACTGGAAAAAGAGTTGGAACAGCTTTCCTTAAAGGAATTCTTGAGTTTGCTGTAAAGTACAATTAGGGGTTTATGGAATTAGGAATAAAAGCTTTGGCTCTGAGTACTGCTCGGAATTCACGAATAGGCTCAAGGCACAAGGTGCAAGGCCCAAGGTGTTTTGCCTTAAGCCTTACGCCTTTTGCCCAGAGATAATATAAAATGACCTGCCTTTAATAACCTTCAAGCCCGGTTGCTATCCCGAAAATCCTTTCCGGCTGACAGCCTATAGATACTTCTTCACTTCCTCGGTCAGAGCCGGAACAACATCGAAAAGGTCGGCCACCACACCGTAGTCGGCCTTTTGAAATATCGGTGCATCCTCATCCTTGTTGATCGCAACAATCACTTTTGAGGTGCTCATACCTGCCAGGTGCTGGATCGCACCTGATATTCCGCAGGCAATATACAGGTTCGGGGAAACCACTTTTCCTGTCTGCCCAACCTGATCCGTGTGAGGCCTCCATCCCGCATCTACTGCGGAACGCGAAGCGCCTACACTTGCACCGATGAGATCGGCCAGATCCTCAAGGATCTTGTAATTCTCCGGACCTTTCATGCCACGGCCGCCCGAAACGATCTTGTCGGCTTCCGTCAAGTCAACCTTTCCGCTCTCGTCCTTCATTGAATCCACGACCTTGGTCTTGAGAGCGCTGTCATCAAGACTGAAGGAGGCATCCACAACCTCGGCCGATTTTGATGTGTCCGGTTCATTTACTGTCATTACATTCGGCCTGGCAGTAGCCAGCTGTGGCCAACTGTTTTCAAAAGTCACCTTGGCATAGGCCTTGCCCGCATAAATGGGCCTGGTTGCCACAAGATTTCCATCATCCACGGCAAACACCGTGCAGTCCTGGGCCATGCCAACACCCAAACTTCCTGACAGCCTGGCAGATAGGTCCTTTCCCTGAACAGACGCGCCAATCAGTAACACTGCCGGATCATTGGCCTTTGCCAATTCGGAAATGACAGACACATAGGCATCCGTTGTATATGGTTCCAGCCTGGCATCATCAGCCACCAACACCTTGTCAGCGCCATACTGACCTAAGTCGGCAGCCTTGTCTTTAATGTTCGAGCCAAGCAACACGACCGTCAATTCCTGGCCCAGTGCATCAGCAATACGTCTTCCTTCACTTACAATTTCAAAGGTAATTTTTCGGATCTCTCCATCCCTTTGCTCAGCAATTGTCCAAACTCCCTGTGCCATTTCTCTTATCTCCTTTATATATAGGGTTTGCCCGTTTGCAGGTTTAGTTGGTTGGGCTGTTCTCAAATTTAGCAAATACTCTAAACCAGGCAACAGACCAACAGGCGAACAGAAAAACTAAAGAATCTTTGCCTCTTCGTGGAGCAACCTCGCCAATTCAGCCGCTTTTTCCTGGGGTGTTTCACCTTCAATAATCTTTCCGGCCTGTCTCGCAGGAGGTGGTGTCATTTCCAGGATCTTTACTTTTCTTGCACCCTCTCCAAACTCAGCTGCATCCAATCCAAGATCTGACAGCGTCTTCTCTTCAAGGGGCTTCTTTTTGGC
>CAZENC010000225.1:0-5379 GCA_964513115.1 uncultured Desulfobacteraceae bacterium
AATACCAGTTTTGCACTGGTATTTTACTGGGTACAAATCTGGCCTTGATTTTTGAAGAATTCGTGGCATCATTACACTAAATTGTATGAATCTCATTACTCATTCGCTTTAGATATTCATGTGCTCTGCTCTGCTTCTATTTTACAGAGAAATTGATTTGTGTTGGAGAAGATGGAGAGCATGAGATGAAGGGAAAATATTAAGGGAACATCATCTATCAAGGGATTATATGTGTAAGCAATCCAGAGAGGACCTGGTGAATAGGCATTATGCTTTCAGATTGGCATTGAACTGCGACCTGCCCCGTTTCAGTTGTTGGCTATCATCCATATCTTACATTTTGTGTCTTTTATTATTGATGTCTTACTCCGATGATAGCATACAGTCGTGGCCCTGTATTATAGGGCTTTTCGTTCATTGTTTGTTGTTTTTTGTACCTCAATATCCTAAAATATCCGTCAGAAATGTCGGATAATATTATGTTATGATTTTGATTCTGGATTTGACATGACAAACAACCAAATTGCTGAAATACGTAAGCGAATACATGGACCATGCAGCCTTCGAACTACGCAGCATAGTGTTGACTTTGATGTTGGACTTTTCTTCCAAAGACTTCTATTGTTTGAAACTTACATAATGCGAACTGTACGCTTACTTGAATTCCCTTATCTAATCCGAATGATTGGATATGAAGAAGTGCTTCAAATATTAGAAAGTGGCATTCTGAAGATTGATTGTGACACTTCTGTACTAGCTGAGATAAGTCATTTGAAAGCATCAAAATCGATACAGCGTAAAGGAAAAATGAAATTGGGATCTTTTTCTTTTGCAAACATGCTTTCGGCTGAGAAAAAAAAGTATGTAAGTGAATGTCTAGAATGTGTTTCCGCTATCCATGGAATTACAGTTAAGCAGAAAAAAAAGTTAAAACTGGCTATCGTTGATCAGATATTGCCTGACCCTGAAAACTCGGGAAAGCAGTCGATTACTAACTTTAGACAGGATGTTTTAAACAATAGACCTATTGTAAAATCTGCAGTTATTCATCAGATAAAGAGGCAAAAGAATGTAACTCTTGATCCATCTCAGACAGAGATCACCTTTTCCAAAGGTAGTGAAGCCGAAGATGAATTCGATTCAGAAAGCAATCTTTCATCCTTGCTACAGATTGATAAGGACGAGGTTCATAAAATTCTACAGCGTGCTCTTTTCGGTGTTGGCGAGCTTAATCGGCGAATAGAAAATATGCAGAATTATAACGCGCTCTCGGGCTTCATAAATGACGAAATTCCATTGTTTGAAGAAAAGTTATCATTTTTGGAAGCACTTGTCTCTCCGGACACATCCGTCAAAGAGTTTCAAAGAGTCATGTCCATAACTGGTCTACCGGACTTTGATTACTTACGTGACGGATCAACCAGAATAAATATTGATAAATTTCTTAAGATCCGAGAATCTGAAGAATGCCGAGATTTTCGAGAATGGATTACCAATCTGGGCTCCACCACAGACGACGAGATTATTGCTCGCACAAGGAGCCTCAGGACGAAACTGTCAAGCGCTATCCATAGCCCTGTAGGAAAGGTATTGAAGTTTTTAGTGACGACAGCAGCTGGCTTTGTTGGCGCAGGGGGAGCAGTAGGGATTGGAGCCAGCGTCTTGGACAATTTCTTGTTAGATAAAATATTACCAAAAACCGGAATCACGACATTTATAAATCGGCTTTATCCGTCAATATTTGAGGAGCCAACTAATCATAACAAAGGCATCAACTAAGACAAGGCTGACGCCTTGCTTGTTATGCCTGGCGTTGGCGCCGCCTGCGGCGCCGCCAATGTGGAGTTGAGCCTACGCTCTCATCCGTCTGTTTGGCGTCGCCGCAAGCGGCTAGCCAACCAGCCGTTTGAGATCGATAGGCTCCTCGCCTTACGGAACTAAAGTTCCGACGGCCCGTCGCCTACGACTCAACTCCACATTATGAGTCATGAAATATATACTTCGTAAAGACGTACTGGCAAATGTTCCCGAAATTGAAATTTCGGAATCGGAATACTGTGAGCTTCAAAGGGCTCGAAATATATTGTCAAATGCTCTTGAAATTGAAGAAAAGTATGAAATCGTTATTTCGAATTTTTTGGATTTTGAGCAAGAAATCCTCAATGCGACGACCAAATATATGGTTCGTGAGCATCTTGATTACTCGGACTTTTTCAAAGTTCGTCTTGGCCTAAATATCAAGTTAGTAAACTTGCTTACTGCTGTTCGATTATACGTGGATCAATTGAATCAGAACGTCACAGAATGTTTAGATGATAAACAAAATGTCAAAGATGATGTAAAAAAATTGTTTTCGAAAGAGTATGATGAAAACAAATATTTTCGATTTATGGAGGCTTTAAGGAATTATGTCCAACACCGAGGTATTCCAGTGCATTGGACTCAACAAAATAGACGTTGGACAACGTTGGATGATGATGGCATGCTGGAATACTCAATAGAGCTTGCCTCCCAGCGCACTTATCTTGAGGAAGATAAGAAAATGAAAAAGAGTGTCTTGGCTGAAATCGGTGATAAAGTGGATTTAAAAGCAGCAACAAGGAGTTATGTTGAATCAATAAGTATTGTACATGATTCTGCTCGGAGCATGATTGCCGAGTCTACAGATCGCAGCCGGAAACTTATAGAAGAAGCTCACCAAAGATATTCTAAAGAATACACAGATAGTTTAGTGGGATTGAGTGCCTGCAAACGCGATGGCCATAAACTGGTTGCATCCATTCCTTTGCTATTGGATTGGGATGATGTTCGTGTAAGCTTACAAAAGCGAAATAAAAAACTTATAAACCTTCGGAAGCGCTATGCAACAGGGATTATAAAAACTCATAACAAGGCTAATTAAGCCGACGTAAAAAAGCCGTGCGGCTGATTAGCGGTGTTGGATGACAAAGAATGGAATATTTCAGCGACAAAGAAAGCAAATCAAAACCACAGACGGTAGATTCAGTTACACCTGCTGCGTGGGGAGGAATTGTTGCCCTGATTCAAAATTTGATAGCGACCGGGGCTTTTGGCATGCATTATCCCGAAATGTGTCCTGATGGAAATGGGCCTACCGGCACAGATGAGCAATCTTTTGTACTTGCACTTAAAGCTGAGGTGCCCGATGTAGAATGGCCATTACAAACAACTGAAAAGGAGTCTTGGGAGACAAAACCTTGGGCACCCGAGACCATGGTGGCTTTAGATTTAATCCAATTTTGTTATCAAGCAGTCGCAAAACCCATACAAGGCGGCTATCATAGCTTTTTCCGTCATCATCACTTATCGTTTGATGAAGAAGCCGGAAAAGACGCTTTTCTGGAAAAGATAAACACGATATTCCGAAGAAACGGAATCGCATTCGTTTTAGAATACGATGGTGCAATAAAACGGATAATCCCAGAACAATTCAAAGGTTTTATTTCTACCCATATACGAACTGGTGATGATGTTTTGGATAATATGATTGGTGATGCTCAAAAGAAATTCTTAAATCCTGATACTAAAATTAGGAAAGAGGCTATTGAGAGATTATGGGATTGCTGGGAACGAATAAAGACCCTTGAAGATCAAACGAATAAGAAAAAATCTATATCGATTCTCCTAAATAAAGCATCTACCGATCCTGATACTCGCTCCCTGTTGGAAGAAGAAGCGCGCAAATTGACTGATATAGGAAACAAATTTCATATTCGCCATAGTGAGGTGACACAAATTGTAATTTCTGATAATAGCATTATTGATTATTTGTTTTACAGGCTGTTCGCCTTTATCCAAATGCTCTTATCGTCAAGATAGAACACCCAACAAAAGCATGCTCCAGATTCCAAAAGCCTGCGGCTTTTGTCCCTGGTAATGCGGCGGTGACCGGCGCTCGACTGCCTTTCAGCGCCGCACACAGCGCGGCGCTAACAAGCCAGTCGACCTGACAGCACCTGGACTCCGCTAAATTGACTCGGGCGCAAGCGCCCAGCAACCTAGCTCCACCAGGCGGCGCAGGTCACCGCCGCATTCGGCGATCTTAAAACTTGCATCTTGACATATACCTTATTATAAGTACAATGTACATATGACTGAATTACGATTTGAATGGGATAAACGGAAGGAAAAGGCTAATATCAAAAAGCATGGCATTTCCTTCGATGAAGCGCGTACAGTCTTCTACGACGAAAATGCAATTCAATTTTTTGATCCCGACCATTCGGATGATGAAGACCGTTTTATCCTACTTGGAGTAAGTTTTAAATTAAAAGTTCTCATCGTCTGTCATTGTTTCCGGGAGAGTGATACAGTTATTAGAATTATATCTGCCAGGAGAGCGGATGGCGATGAAGAAAATGAATATTGGAGGTTCAGAAAATGAGAGAGCATTACGATTTTTCTAAAATGAAGGGACGGAAGAATCCGTATATAAAATATTTAAAACAACCGGTAACGATGCGACTGGATCGTGAAACCGTTTCATATTTCAAGTCTATGTCTGAGGAGACCGGTATTCCATACCAGAGCTTGATCAATCTTTATCTTCGCGATTGCGCTATTAGTAACAGAAAAGTATATATACAATGGAATGTGGAAAACGCCGAACAACACAATTGAGAAGGACTTTGAGATAACCTCGCCTGCGGTTTGATTCCTCAAAGCCTCTTATTGTGAACGTTAAGGGTGGCCATATCTGCTATATCCTAAGCTGTCACTTCTACAAGAATTCTGAGATATTCATTTCATATCAAGAACAGCCGTCTTAAAACTTAAAACTGAAGATGCCTATTATGGCTCTCCGTTTATTTATAGTCTTCTTAAAGTTCTATGGAGCTTGTGAAGAGCTGCTTATTCAGGAAGCCGGTCTGAGGTTCATCCTGTGGTTTAGGTATCTGTTTTTTCTTTATCGGAGGGGGCTTATCACTGAGGGGTCTTTAGATCAGTTTCTTTGCATTAGATAGGACACGGCATTTTCAAGCCCGTCAATGGTCAGTTCGAACATAGGGAATATTTCCCGAACGACGTTGATAGTGCGGGTATAAGGCCATTCATCGGCCATTTTCGGGTTAAACCAGGCTGATTTGGGGAAGGTTTCAGAGATAAACCGGAGCCTTTCGTAACTGGGCTTCATGGTTCTCTCCTCAATGTGGATGGAGCCGTCGGTTGCCATTAGTTCATAGGGGGCCATGCTCGCATCGCCCACAATAATGAACCGGGTTTCGGGATCAAGGCGCACCAAATCGTCTACCTTGAACGGCTTTCTAAACCTGGGAGGATCTTCCCAGAGATTATCGTAAATGGTGTTATGAAAGAAAAAGGTCCTCAGTTCTTTAAACTGGGCGCGGCTATAGTTAA
>CAZENC010000226.1:0-5367 GCA_964513115.1 uncultured Desulfobacteraceae bacterium
CTTTTCATGTGGCAGTCAAACAGACCGATCTCTGGGTAAGCGCCGAAGCAAACCTCGAGCAGGAGACCAGGGACCTGGTATTTGATTGTAGGCATCAGCTTGAATCCTATATCAGCGATCGCCCTAAGTTTGCCACGTCGCTTTCGCCTTGGCCCGAGGATCCATATGCGCCTTCTATGGTAAAAGAGATGATCGGTGTGACAAGAGATCTTGGTGTTGGTCCCATGGCATCTGTGGCAGGAGCTATTGCCCAGTATGTGGCTGATGGGCTTATGGAGTTTACAGGACAGGTGATCGTCGAAAACGGGGGTGATATTTTTATCAGGGCCGGTCGGCGGGTGACTGTCGCGATTCTTGCCGGGAACTCACCGTTAAACGAGAGATTCGGTTTGCTGATTCCCGAAAGGCAGATGCCTTTGGGAGTTTGTACTTCATCTGCCACGGTGGGTCATTCCCTGAGTACGGGAATTGCGGACGCGGCATGTATTCTCTCCTCTTCAGGGGCACTCGCGGATGGCGCTGCAACAGCTGTAGGGAACAGGATCAGGAAAAAGGCGGATCTCGAAAAGGTCGGTGAATGGTCAAATAAGATAAAAGGAATTATGGGTGGCGTTCTTATCGTGGATGACAGAATGGCCACGTGGGGGGATATTGAATTAGTGGAACTATAAAGAATAAGTGGATGAAGTAAATTAAAGTGAGCTAAAGTGTCTAAAATTAAAAGTTTAATTGCTCTATATCGAGGTCACGGGTAGATAAAGTTACAGATCATATAGTTTCTCATCAATTTGGGGGGGTCGGTATTTTTCGCTTTTAATTGATTTTCTCTTGAGGTCAAAGGGTTCTTCTCCCTCGAGTATGTCACCCATTTCAGCTTCAATCTTTTCGGGGTCTTCTCCAGCCTCCATCCTTGCAAGGGCTTCCTCCATGCCGGGACCCAGGTTCAGTCCGGTCATATCTGTCAATTTGCGCATCAGGTCCGCGGCCTGCCTCGGGTCATCTTCATTCACATTTTCGGCCTCTTTTGCAAGGAGATTCATAGCCTTTTCCATTTTGGTTTCATCAAGGTCAGGGATTGGCATATCTTCTTCCTCTCCCCTGTTTCGAGAAGTGGAAAAGAGTGACATGCGTCTCTCGAGTCTGATTTTTTCACATTTTGGGCATGTAGGTCTTTTGTCAGTATTTACAGACCTGGAGAAAAAATTGAAAATCGTGTTGCATTCAGGGCAAAAGAATTCATAGATGGGCATTGTCTCACCTTATCTTTAAAAAGTATTTACAAATGAAATTCGAGGAATCTATCGGCGATGCCAATTTCTTCGCGCAGCCTTCGGTGCGCTCAGGCCCACCCCTTCGGGGCGGGTTCCCGGTTTCTTCAAGGCGTTATCTATTCCTTTTTATTTTACATGAACAGGTTTATCTTCTCAAATACAAAAGAGAGCTATTACAGTCAATTGATTTTTGAAGACCCTGATCAACCATCAAGACATCATCTGCTTTGTTGCCTTCGATCACTCCTCCTTGCAGCGTATTTCTCATACGCCTCAGTCGTCGCTCCTCGTCGCCTTGCACCTAATACCTTGCTGGTGATCAGTGAACCTTAAAAATACCTGATGTAAGTGAAGATATTTAAACTTGACGGTGGATTTTGTAAGACCGGCCACATTATGGCTTGTCTTTTCCCATGAGGTTGGTATACTTCCCGAATAAAATTCAGTTATTTGAGTGGGCGGTTATCCGGTTATGAAAATCAAGATTGGGGTTCTTTCGGATACACACCTCAACAAGGTGACCAGAGAATTCAGGGAAATCTACGATAAATATTTGGCCGACAAGGACATGGTTTTGCATGCGGGAGACCATGTATCAAAAGAGGTTGTGGATTTTTTGAGCAGAAAGGATTTCCATGGGGTGTGGGGAAACATGGACCCCGTCGAGATAAAGGAGTTACTTCCCGCCAAAAAGATTATAGAGCTGGGGCCATATCGCCTGGGGATTACTCACGGATGGGGCCCATCAGCGGGTCTTGAGGACCGCATCAGGCCTGAATTTAGGGATGTAGATATAATTGTTTACGGTCATTCCCACCACGCGGTCAATCATATGAAGGATGGTGTACTGATTTTCAATCCGGGTACGGCGACCGGTTTCAGTTCCAATGGGATGCATACCATAGGTATTTTAGAACTAGGCGATATGATTCATGGTGAGATAATAAGGATATAAGGAAAAGCTATGAAGGTACTTTGGGCTCCATGGAGGATGGAATATATTCTTACCGACCAGGAAAGGGGTGAATGTATATTTTGCCCGGGAGATGACCGAAGCCAGGATGAAGCAAGGTTGATTTTGTATGTAGGGTCTATGAGCATGGTCGTGATGAACCGTTTTCCCTATATCAACGGACACCTGTTGGTGGCACCAGTCAGACATGGGCCGGATTTGGGGTTTCTCTCAGATGAGGAGATGCTGGATCTTTTGACTATGGTTCGAAGATCCATTGCGATTTTGAAGAAAGAAATAGGTCCCGAGGGGTTTAATGTGGGATTGAACCTTGGCAGAGTTGCAGGGGCAGGCGTGGAGGAGCACGTGCATTTTCATATTGTTCCCAGATGGAATGGCGACACAAATTACATGACCGTCTTTGGGGAAGTGAGGGTGATTCCCGAACACATCGAGAAGACCTATCAAAAACTCCTGCCCCATTTTCAAAGGCTTTAACTCAAATCTGGACGCGGAGGTGATTGATGAAACATCTAAGATGGATATTTATTCTGTTGGTTTTGTTGGTTGTCGTTATTATAGTTGTTCAGAACTATGAAGCCTTGGCGATAAAAGTAAGTTTTAGGGCAAATTTTATGTTTTGGGACGGTAGAACCCCTGGGATACCTCTGTCTCTAGTAGCCATTATCACTTTTTTTATAGGTGTTATATTTTCCGGATCTTATGGAATGACAGAGCGTTTCCGTCTCAAGAAGCAGATAAGGTCACTTTTGAATGAGGCCAAGGAAAAGGACAAGGAGCTCAATTCTTTAAGAAATCTGCCCGTAACGACCGAAAATATTGACACAGAATAGACTGCGGGCACAATATTAGATTTCCTGCTCCTCATAGGACTTGGTGCGACTCAAAAAGTATTTTTCCTGAAGTACATAGCAAATACTAATAGAGGAGAAGTTCGGTGCGGGCATCTCTTTGGCAATGGTTCCTTGAAACAGGAAACCTGCAGCTTCTTCTATACGCTGTTATTGCGTTTGGGCTTGGGTTGGTTATAGGGGTGTGGAAACGACACAGCAGAAATGAAAGTGCCAAATCAATCCCCAATGAGGGAGAAGCCGCCTTTTTCAAGGGGATACATTATATTCTTTCCAATGATCACGACCATGCTATCGAAGAATTTACCAAGTCAGTACAGGTTAACTCGGATACAATAGAAACTTATGTGGCTCTTGGTAATCTTTACCGATCCAAAGGTGATATAGACAGGGCTATCAGGATCCGCCAGAATATTATCCTGAGACCAAACATTGCCGAGCAAATAAAGCTCAGGGCCCTTTTCGATCTGGGTCTGGATTACCGCAAAGGTGGTTTTCTTAACCGGGCACTGGAAACCTTTTTAAAAGTTGCACAAAAGGATCCAGGAAACGTGCAGACTTATATTGAGATTGAAAAAATTTACGAGGAGTCTAAGGATTGGGAAAATGCATACCGGACACGACAAAGGATTTCTCAATTGTCCGGAGGTGATAACAGGCACATCCTGGCACATCATCTTGTTGAGATGGGGAAGATTTACCAGGAGGAGGGGAACCTTGGGAAGGCTGACTCTTATTTTACAAAAGCAATATCAACTCACAAGGGGTGTGTTGACGCCTACCTGCATTTAGGAGATCTTTACTTCAGCAAAAAGGAATATAAAAAGGCTATCTCTAAATGGGAAAGGGTTGCTCAAGTTGCCCCGCAGTTTACTTTTCTTGCCTATAGGCGCCTTGAAGGAGCCTATTCAAAAATGGAGGACCTGAAGCCTGTTGAGGAATTTTTGAAGGAATGTGCGCAATCAAATTCCGATGCCTTTACTCACGTGGCTCTGGCCCGTTATCTTTATAACAAGAATGATATTGAAGGCGCACTTAGAGAGTTAGCCAGCGCACTGGAATTTGATCCGTATTTTTTGAAGGCCAGGAAATTAAAAGGAGAGATACTTCTCAATCATGGGAGGGACAGAGAAGCATTAATGGATTATAAGGAATTAATAGAGCATTTAGACGTGCCCTATTTGGAATTCCAGTGTTCCCAGTGTGGGTTCCAGGCTGACGAACTACAGTGGCAATGCCCGCAATGCAGGAGTTGGGATACAATCGGTTTGATTGATTCTTTCGGAACCCCATCAGCTTCAACTCCTGGATCTGAAGGCCCATTGCCCAAATTAACCGGAGGCGTAGAAGAGGAATAGCATGACATCGTTGACACCAATGCTCAGACAATATATGGGCATCAAGGGCGAATACCCTGATGCCATTTTATTTTTCCGCATGGGTGATTTCTACGAGATGTTTTTTGATGACGCGCGTACCGCGGCTAAAATTCTTGGTATTACCCTAACAAGCCGTGGAACATACAACGGGGAGAAGGTTCCCATGTGTGGTGTTCCCCATCACTCTTCAAAGTCTTATGTTGCAAGGCTCGTCGACAGTGGTAGGAAGGTTGCCATTTGTGAGCAGGCTGAAGATCCAAAATCTAGTAAAGGAATTGTAAAAAGAGAAATAGTAAGGGTTGTAACTCCCGGCTCGATTGTGGATGAACGAGATGTTGATGATAGAAGCAACCTTTACATGGCAGCAATATCCGGAGGATTTGCCCGCAATGCTTCTCAACACGGAGCAGCCAGGGATGAGAAATACGGATTGGCTCATCTGGATGTGTCGACCGGGGAATTCAAGGTCACGGAGGTTGGTTCATTTGGCGAACTTTTGGATGAACTGGGCAGGATAGAACCGGCCGAACTTTTGATCTCCGAGGACGGGCATTTATCAGGGCAAAAAGGGCTATCTAAATACCGACTGGAGAAGTTGGGAAAAGACTTTTTTGAAGCCAGGACCGCGGAAAGAGCCCTTAAGGTACAATTAGGCGTCAGGTCTTTGGACGCATTTGGGTGCCAGGATATGGAGCAGGGAATTATTGCCGCAGGGGCGCTTGTTAATTATCTCAAGGATACCCAGAAAGGTTTTCCTTCCCATATCAGGGAAATAATAAGCTACCGCATCGGCGACTTCATGTTTCTTGATGAGTCTACCTGTTCCCACCTGGAACTCTTAAAAACCATGCGTCGGCAATCTTTGAAGGGGTCGTTGTTTCAGATCCTTGACA
>CAZENC010000227.1:0-5359 GCA_964513115.1 uncultured Desulfobacteraceae bacterium
CCGCCCATTACCTATTTTGCAACGTCATTGTTCCAGCATATGGCCCCGTATGGTAGGGGCAGGGTTATATTCAAGGGGACCGATACGGCCATGAGCGTTATTCTTTACACTACCACAGGGATATTGGTGCCCGGAATCATCAACAAGGGAACAGAGGTAAAACTTGTTTTCAGGGATAACCGGATCGGGGAAATGACGGATGTTTTTTGTGTTCCCACTGCCGAACTCACAAAGGAACAGATAGAGAAGAAAGGTCTTCAGGAATCCGAGATCAACTGGGAATCACCCGTTGAGCCGGAACTACCCCGGGCGAGTGATCCTGATGTAGTTGTTTATGAAGAGGTATTGACGGAAATGAAATCCATAATTTCAGAGATGAATGCCAATGAACGTGCTAAGAAAGACATAGCAGGATGGAAGAGGGACATTCAGGTCAAGACCCGGGGCGGGCAATTTGCCATTATTATTGATGACGGTGATATCAAACTGGAAGAAAGAGACCTCACGTCTCCTGATTTTGTCATGGTGAGTGAAGACCCTCGCACGCTGCTGGATGGTCTGGCATACAGGGGAGCTATTACGGATTCCGTTATAAACAAGAAGCTCTGGATCAGCAAAAACATGGAATTCAACACCATTTTTAAATTGGACAGGATGGCCCGCTCTGTTGCCAGGTCCAAGAAGGCTTAAATATTTAAGGATAAGATATGACTGCTTTTGGATACATGGGAAAGATCCTTCACGCGGATCTTACATCAGAAAAATTTGAGACAAAAGAGCTTCCACTTGATCAGGCCCGGTCCTATCTGGGCGGTCTCGGGCTCAATGCCTGGCTTATGGAAAAGGGCTATGCAACCGGTACGGACCCGCTCTCTCCCGATAACCCTATAGTCCTCGGCTCAGGTCCGCTGGTCGGCACAGGCTCCCCGGGAGCTGCCAAGATAGTCGCAACCACACGCTTTCCTCTAAACGGCACGATCTCGGAATCCGTGGGCTCCATGCGTTTTGCTCTCAATCTCAAGGGGGCAGGTTTTGATCACATGATTATCAACGGCAGGGCCAAAAAGCCTGTCGTAATCTCACTTGACAATGAGGGGCCACGCCTGCTTGATGCCACTGATCTGTGGGGACTTGATATTTTTGAGACTACGGATGCACTCAAAAAATCCCATAACGGGCCAAAACCGAGTGTCATCGCAATCGGTCCTTCAGGTGAAAACGGGGTGGTTTTTTCTATGGCCTTAGTGGATAAGGCAGCCACCTTAGGACGAGGCGGATTAGGGGCCGTAATGGGATCAAAAAACCTGAAGGCCATAATAGCCTCAGGCGAAAATCGTCCGAAGATTTATGACCCAAAGGAACTCAAAATCCTTCTTGCCGGTATCCGTGAACGACTTAAGAGATTCAAAAATCATCCGAGGGTGCTTGAATTAGGCATTATGGAGAACTGGGATAATTACATTAAACAGTTTACTGCATGCAGAAGTTTCAGCCGTGTTTTTCCCGGCGAAAAGGCAACCGAACTGTATGGGCCGGATGTTTACAGGAGCTTTAATGTAAAACGTTTGGGATGTCCATCATGTTTTACACCGGATAAGGATAATTTAGAGGTAATGGAAGGACCTTATAAAGGGTTCAAGACAACTACTACTTCTTATTTCAACAGTTTTTCCATAGGGCACCTGTTTGATCTCAACAGTGCCTCCGACAGGACAGCGAGTCTTCGCATGACTGACAAGTTAGACCGATTGGGCCTTGACATGTTTACCTTCGGGGGCATGCTGGACTTTCTTGTAACTCAATGCGAAGATGGCAACCTGGACCCGTCCCGTTTTGACCTGCCTCTAAGACGGGATATGGATACCCTTGATCGGTGGGCCGATGCAATTACAGCAAGAAAAGGTTCTGCAAATATTTTAGCCGAAGGCTGGAAGGCGCTTTTAGAATATCTTGGGAAGGAATATGAGGCAGATGCCCCGGTTATCAAGAATTGTGATATTCTCTGGGAGCCCCGGCTGGTGGGCCTGGGTACAATGGAATTCGAGCAGATTGTCTCCCTGAAGGGACCGCGATCGCAAAGCGGGGGATCACCCACCTATGTGCCTGGCCAGAAAGAGGATAATTTGCCCCTGTTCAGGAGACATCTCGAACGGATGGGCGCCGACAAAGAGGCAATCGACCGCATTATGGACTCCCCTCTTGGATTCAACGTGGGACGCATGACCCGCTATTCGGAAGACTGGTACACGATCCTGAGCAGCCTGGGTATATGCAACAGGCACTTCAATAACCGCTTTTACAGTCTCGAACTCTGCCGGAAATTGTTTGTGGCTGTCACGGGTTTTCAGGTAAGTGACGAGCATATGAGGCAGTCTGCGGTAAGCATCTGGGATACCTTAAAAGGACTCAATAAAAAAGAAGGTTTTGATCAGGCTGATGACCGACCCCCTGAAATCTGGTTTAGGCCTATGACAGGAACTGACGGTCAACCCCTTAGACTTCGTGACTATTTTGGAAAAAAAGAACTAAACCGCCGGGATATCGATGGGCTGGTACAAGATTACTATGATGAAAGAGGGTGGTGAGTATATGCGTTTAAGCCCTCGAGCTTTAAACGTCGTTAATTTTCCAGGTCTCTCCTCTCCCACAGGACTTCGTTGTTCCTGATATCCACAATTCCCCGGTAATTGATCCTTGCATCGGGGAGAAAATCATTGGGCAAGAAAATGAATGTGTAAAGCGGGTCGTTGTAGGGATATCCTCTTTTGGAGAGGAATTCCCTGAGCTCCATATCTTTACGGGCCAAATGCCCTACGGACACGTCTGACATCATGCCCCCGAGCGGCAGGGGGAATTCATGTGCAACCTTTCCGTCTTCAATTGCCACAATCCCTCCATTTATTTCAAGGATCCTGTTTACCGCTGCGCTCATTGCCTCCGGTTTACGTCCTATAGCCAGGATTTCTGTGGCTGTGTTGAATGAGGAAGCAAGGCCGTCAACCATACCGAAACCCTGAATAATCCCGTTTGAGACCCATTTTCCATGCCTATTAATGAGGGCAAGGAAGCAAAACCCTTCCTCTCCACCCAAATCCAGAAGGCCATCCTTCATAATGAAATCAACCCACTCCATGCGGGTGATCACGGGATTGATAAGTTTAATGGTCGGAAGCGTTATGCTTTTCTCAGGACTTGCTATTTGAAAAAGTTGGGCTTCGGCTGACCAGTCGCGGCCGGAAAGTGAGGCAGATGGGAAAAAGGCCTCCCAGCCTTTCCATGGAAAAGGCTCAACAAGATTGCTATGTTCCGCAATGATTCGTCCTTTGGAGATAACTAACTCCGGTGTAGGATGGACGAGATCTTTTAGAACAAGTATGTCAGCGTATCTACCGGGAGCAATACCCCCAACTTCATGGTCCATGCCGAAATACACAGCAGGGTTGATCGTTACCATCCGGTATGCAGTTATTGGATCTATACCCGCTTCAATTGCGATTTTGAGGACGTGGTTGGTAGCCCCAAATTCTTCGTAAAATAAGGGGGACGAAGCATCGGTAGTCAACATTATTCGGTCCGTCAATACCTTGTTCTCCGTCACGATTCTTAAGAGATCCGATAAATCGCGTCGCAGTGAACTCTCTCTTAAAATAACATAGAATCCAAGCCTGAGTCTCTGTAGGGCTTCTTCCGCGTTGATGCTCTCGTGGCAGGATTCCACCCCGGACCTGGAAATAACGTTCAGGTCTTCATATTTTGCCCCTGCCGTATGGCCATCTACTCTTTTTCCAAGCTTTTTTGTAAGTCTTATCATTTCCATAATCTTTTGATTGCCCTTTAAAAGCTCCTGCCATCTTGTGATTTCTCCTAAAGATTGAACCAGGGGATTGTTTAAAAGTCTCTCAAGATTCTCAAATGAAAAGAGCTCATCTTCCGTGACCATAGGCGTTTGCGGGACTGCCCTGCAAAACCAGAGAAATTTGATGGGCATTTCCGATAATGAATCCATAAATCTTTCAAAAAGCCTTCCACCCATTAACATGTAAAAAATCAAATTGTCACAGAAAAGGGTGGTGGTCCCAAGACGGCATGCTTCTTCACCAAATGATATGGGGTTATAAACGAACCATGGGTGAAAATGGGGATCAATGTATCCTGGCACCAGGACCTTGTCGGCGAAATCCAGAACCTGCGTATCCTCACTCACCACATCTGAAGATGGACCGACATACCAGATCCTTTGTCCTTTTATCGCTATGTTCGTGTTCAGCAATTCGCCGGAATAGACATTTAGGACTGTTCCGCCTGTCAGAAAAATATCAGCCTTTGCCTTTTTAGGATCATGTGCTTCCTCTTGGGAAGATTCATTTTTCGTATTCATGATATGTACCTTTTATGCTGTTTCAGCTCATGGAGACTGTTGGTTCATCCGGCATATGAGTACCTCAAGTTGTTCAGACCATAACAACCTGAAATCACGAAGGCCTTCCGGCAGTCACTCCGAAAAGACCGCTTCACCCTTCTCGGACTCAAAATCATTTGTTATCTTCAGGCGTACTCATTTGCCGGATGAACCAGATTCTGTTTTGCTTGATTTTAAAAAAATACGTTGTGAATCCAAAAACGCCAGTTTATGGATGAGCACTAACTAAGTACATGAAATTATGTTTTTTTATTAATCCATTCAGGATTGTTTATGCAAGATTCAGGTAATAACATTCAGGCTTGAATAAAGACAAGAGAATTTGGGAGATTGAGGCAGCCAATTTCCTTGACTTGAGTCTCACAGGATGATCAATAGATAATAATTCATCTTCACACTTGACGCGTCGGATCTCCCCGAAGATGAGGCATCTTGTGAGCGGCACCCTCGACTTTTGCAAAGTTATCGATGAATGCTAAAAGGAGTATTTTATGCCTTATAGACGCTGGACGATATTTGGAACCTGCGCTTTTCTATTTCTGATGTCTTTGTTTTATAGGGCTTCAAGCGCAATTATCGCCCCTAATCTCGTAGCTGATCTTAATCTAAGCCCTCATGCCCTGGGTCTCATGGGTGCCGCCTTCTTTTACTCCTTTGCAATCGTCCAGCTCCCACTCGGTTTATTCATTGATAGGGTCGGACCAAGGATTACCATGACCATCCTCAATTTGGTAGGCGCTGCCGGCGCCGTCATTTTTGCCCATGCCGGCGGTATGGCTGGAGGTGTCATAGGGCGTGCCATGCTGGGTCTTGGTATGGCGGCCAATTTTATAGGCCCGCTCAAGCTCTTAACCAGATGGTTCGATCCCAGCAGATTTGCAACCCTTTCAGGGCTGTTGCTTTCAATAGGCACGGTTGGCAGTCTGGCCGCAACCACTC
>CAZENC010000228.1:0-5326 GCA_964513115.1 uncultured Desulfobacteraceae bacterium
CGAGGGCCGGTCAAAAGGAAGAAAATAACATCTGTTTCCGCTGGGCGTTTGGCGCAATGGTCGGGTCAGAAAACGACCGGAGACTTGTGGCGATAACGCGTGATACTACCCTGAAAACCGGGGATCAGTTAAAGTTGCTCGTGGAACTCAAAAAGAAGTGTTTTGTTTATCTGATTTATCACAGTGGGCAGAATGAACTGCACATGTTATTTCCATATGAAACGCCGCAGTTTTCCAAGGATCCTGAGATGCGGAAGAAATATTATATTCCAAAGGGAACTGAGTGGTTTGAGCTTGACGAGAAAACCGGGCTCGAGACGTTTTATCTGCTCGCGTCTGCCGAAAGATTGAACGGGCTTGAGGCGCTGATGAAAAAGTATACATGCGCTGCCCAATCCGACAAGCAGGGACTCGTAAAGGAGGTCCTGGCCGAGATTCAAAAGGCAAAAAGGAAGCACAGAACGCTTACGGCCCCTGCGGAGCGGCCTGTGTCAATCGGAGGTAGTGTCCGCGGGATCGACAAGAACAAGAAATCAGGTCCTCCCGATATTGATCCCATTGCCGAAGAGGTATCCACGATTAATTTCTACAGCAGGACGTTTACCATTGATCACAGATAAGAAACGAAACCTTCAGGTAACGATTCTTTTAGTCCTGGGTTCCTTTGTCGCCGCGCATCTTTGCTTCTGGGTTTTGCCGAATGTGTTTGAGACATGGAATGCCCAGGCCGTTGACCAGTTGTTTTTCTTCCGGTCGAATTCCGATCTTCTCAGGCCTTTTTATAACGATACTATTGTCCATGTTGACCTTAATGATTCGAGTATCCGGCGGCTTGATAATTTCTACCTGAACCGATCCCACCACGCACAAATGATAAGAAATCTGGCTGCAATGAACGTATCGGCCCAGCTGTACGATTTCATATTTGCGGCACGAACAAACGAAAAGGATGACAGCGCATTAATTGATGCGGTTTCAAAATCCGGCAATGTATACTTTGGAATGGCATTCGATTTGGCGGGAAAATTTGCAGAGCAAAAACCGCATAAAAATACAAGTGAAAGACAGTATCTTGACAGGACAAAATGGAACGTGATTGTGAAAGGGAATCCCGGTTCATTCCATGAAGGCGCAAACCCTTTGATCACACTTCTTAATATTGCTGATATATCCAAGGGATTGGGCTATCTGAATCTCAAATGCGATCGTGACGGTGTCTTCCGCCGCATGCCGCTCCTTGTTCGATATGAGGGGGCCTTTTATCCCGGCTTTTCTTTTAGGGCTATCTGTGATTACCTTGGCGTTCCGCCCGAAAGAATCATCGTCAGTCCAGGAGAAAGTATAATACTCAAAGATGCAAGGCGTCCCGGGGAATCATCAGGACATGATATCGTCATTCCCATCGATAAATACGGAAACATGGTTATCAACTTCATTGGTACCTGGGAAAGGATGAAGCATTATAATTTTTCCGACGTGCTTTTAGTTTCCGACGACCGTGACGAAATGGAGGTGTGGCGTGACGAACTATCGGGGAAGATTGTAATTGTCTCGGAAGTGTCAACAGGTTCGTCAGACATAGGTCCTGTCCCGACCGATACCCATTTTCCTTTGAGCGGGCTACACGCAAACCTGATGCACACGGTGCTGACGGAATCGTTCCTCCGGGAACTTTCATGCACCGGGATGTTTTTTGTCGAACTATCGCTCCTACTTATTATTCTATTGCTATCTCTGAGACTATCTTCTATCGGATTTTCTCTTGGAACGCTTGCTGTTGCAGGGGGATACATCGGGGTCACCTCATTTTTATTTTTTTATTCAAACACTATCCTTCACGTTGTGCGGCCAATCCTTATGGTAGTATTTGCCATGATTTGCATTTTGGCCTATCGCTATATCAATGAGGAGAAGGAGAAGGAGGTTTTCAGGAGAACGCTTGAGGCCTATTTTCCACCGCTTGTTGTTAAGAAGATTGTAGCCAATCCCGAAATGATAGGTTCCGGCGGGCAGAAAAAGGAATTAACGATCCTGTTCAGCGACATCAAGGATTTTACCAGATATACCTCTTCAATGGGACCGGACCAAATACAAAGGTTATTAAACGAATACTTTGAGGCAATGACGGAGATCGTGTTCCAATACAAGGGAACCGTGGATAAGTTCATGGGGGACGGCATGATGGTATTCTTCGGTGATCCTGAACCTCAATCCGACCATGCACTTCTCTGTGTTCGCTCGGCAATCGATATGCAGAGGAAGGTGAGAGAGATCCGGGCGAAATGGGAGCAACATGGAGGCATGCCGATACAAATTCGAATCGGAATTAACACGGATACGGTCGTGGTGGGAAATATGGGTTCAACCAAGAGACTTTCTTACACCGTGCTGGGATCGGCAGTCAACCTGGCACAGCGCCTTGAATCCAATGCGCCTACCGGTGGTATTATGATTTCCCAGAGCACTTATGATCTCATAAAGGAGCATATACCTGCATTTCCTCTCGGACAAATCGAGGTTAAGGGATTTGAGGAATCAATCAGTGTTTATGAAGTGCCGGTTGATTAGGGAGTCCTTGGCCTAGGAAATGAATTTGAGTTATCCTAATCATCTTGCATCTATTAGTGCAATGGATGTATGCCCATGGAGGTGGGCATCTTGGGATGGAAATTTACCTTGGTACGTCTTGTGAGCTCCGCTTTTTTTACTATTCTAGGCGGTTTGATAGCCCAAGTTTTTTTTGGGAGCCATGTCCATTAAGAAAATTGACAAACATGTTAAGATTTTTTCTCAAACGGCAGTATCAGCTGGAAAGGAGATGAACCCTTTATTCACCTACATGCTGTGCTGGGACTCGAAGACGGTTCTGTTATGGGGGGACATCTTCTTGGCGCAAATATTGGTGTTACCGATGAAATCTTTATTCATAAAACAGGCAAACGCCTTGAAAGGGCAGAAGTAGAAGAATTTGGTATCTCATTAATTCGGTAGTTTATGCCCGGAAGGGATCCCCTGGACAGGCTCTGACAAAGAGATTGTATCGCTCCTTTTGGTCGCTCGCAATGACCACAAACGATGACACGAAATGGAAAGTATATAATGCACTGAGTAGTAATTGAAAAAACAGCTTGATTTTCTGAGTATTTAGGTTAATTATTGTTAAGGCGCAGGAAACGAGATCGGGAAATGAGGCAGGACAGGTAATGTTTAAAGAATTTCAACCTACACAAGAACGGGAGGTGTTACACAATGAAGCACTGTAAAGATTTTTGCGGCGTGGCCGTGTTGGCAGTATTAATATGCATGTTTGTGTTTTTGGGTTACGGGGCGGCAGATGCAGCCGACCCATGGAAAGAGTGCAAGGCCAATTACCTTGAGTCTTATTCGGCGAGTGCGGATGATACGCATGCTAAATGTAGTGAAGCGTGCGAGCGCATGTTTAAAGGCAATAAATATAGCATAGCTGCATGTAAGCAGGGTTGCGATAAAATGCATGATTGTTTTTTGAGCAAGAGAGACGAAGTGGCCAAGAGAGTGTGTGCAAGCGGCGAATGCTACTCTGCTTGCATGGAGGAAATGAATTTCCTTATTATGGGATGTGGGCTTGTAGGCCAGCCTTTTTGTAAAGGCAAGACTTCATCGGAGCGTATTCCCTGCAATACGGGGTATGAATACTATGGCATAAGTATGTACCAGAAAGCGATGGATATCTGTCCGAGGGCTTGCCCAAAATAACACCATAAGAATAGCTTTTTTCTTTATCTCCTTAAATTTGTTTTGACAGATGGCAACTTTATCCGGCTGAAACGCCGGCCTTTGTATTTGTGCCTTGCATTTTTAGGTATCTGCCGACGATACATAAAGCGGACATGGTTCCGACCGATTCAATGAGTTCGGGTAACGATATGCGGTGGTTAAATTCGCCCAGATGCGGACCGCTAAGTATGGTGATATCCTCGATGCCCTTTTGCATTGTCTTTGCCTGCGTTTTGGAATAGCCTTTTTGCCTCAGAAAATCTCTGAACTCTTTATCGGTCATTTCTTTTTGGTCCGTGACCCTGAGTATCTCTTCCATATGGCGATCTATGCCCATCTCGTCGATCATCCGGCTAATGAGTTCATCCAGGCCGACAGGAATCTTTCCCCTGTATTGTTTCTCCACGAATCCATGGTAATAGCTGAGGAAGATTACCCGTATGAGTTCCTTGAAGAAGTATTTGTCAAAAAGGTCGCGGGCGTCTACTGGTTCGCCGGTATTATCAAGCCCGACCCTATCCCTGTCCTTATTTCGAAAATAGCTGCCCGTAATAAGAAAAAGACTGAGAAAATGTGTGCCAATAAAGCGGTAAAGGTTTTTATTCTGCCCCTTAAAAGTGATAAAGTGTTCGAAGTCCCTTATGCCTGTAAGACCCAGATTGGGATATGAGCAGGAATCAAGCCATGCGTGAAGTCTGCCTGCACGAAACCATTCATAAAGACCATGATCTCTTCTTCTTTGGCATTGAACCTGATTATGGAAGAGCGGTATAGGCGCAGAGTGAACAATTCCAAGAGACGTTAATCTCGCTAACAGCCAGGCATTTCCGGACATGACCTCTCTAAATTGTTTGGGTGACAGTCGTCTTTCTTTTCTAGTGTCATTAGGGTAGGTAAAGTAATCCTTGTCAGCAATAAAGCCGATCGCATAACCTTCGGGATGGATATGCATTTTACAAGGCATTTCAATGGGCATCCCCTGCAACCTGAATATATAACTCCCCGCAATTTTTATCGCCTTTGGCACATTGAATCTAAAGGGAGAATTAAAAGCCCGCGCTTTGAGATATTCCATCCAGAGCGGTTCACCGTGCAGGGTTTGAACAGATTCGTAGATGCGTGCAAGTTTTATTACCAGCAATTCCCTTTTCCGGGGCAGCGCAACTACCAGACTTCTTCCTATCAGCTTGGGTGAAGGATATGCGATAAGGCCTGCCTCGTCACATATCTGACGCCAGGTTACGCTGGGAATGCTCTCCCTAACCTCATCTAATTCAGGGCCGTGAACAGAAAAGGGTAGGGTCCCCAATGACTCGGCCACCGCCCTGTGTGGGTGCCCACTGGTTTTTTCAAGCAGTTTCTTAAGAGAAGAGAATGCCTGTTCAGCAAGTTTCTCTGAGTGGATGATCATGGAGCACAGGGTGTTTGAAACGTGTTTGTAAAGAAAATATGCCTGTGTTTGATGGGAGACTATCGGGTCTTGGAGGACATGTTCCAGGGCAGAGATAGTTCCGGCATTTATCACTTCGGGATTTGTTTCCACAAGAGAATTGATATGCCAGACAGCTAT
>CAZENC010000229.1:0-5318 GCA_964513115.1 uncultured Desulfobacteraceae bacterium
GAAGTCTGTTTACTTGGTAAAAATCACAAAAATATAAAAACCGCCATTAAGAATAAGAAAGAAAAAAAGAAAAAAAAGTTAGCCCTACTTCTAATTGATAATTAAAGCATCCACGCCCAAAAGACATTGGTTAATCAGTTGAACATTTAATATACCACTTTGGATTCATCCGTCCAAAGTCTACTCTTTTTTCCGCTTTTATGATCTCCTTAGGATCGAGAACAAATGCACCTTCTTTTGTTCGCCTATAAATTACCCAATGCCAGGTGTTAGTATTTTCCTTATGGTTTATTCCAAGTATTGAAAGCTTAGGTAATCTTTTCCAATCTTTAAATGGAACTTTACGTTTACCAATAACTACACCATATTCCTGCAGTAGTTCGCGTAAATGATTTGTTTGTGTATAAAGAACTCCATTTAGATCAAAGCCATATTTGTTTACTGCGCGTTTTTTAACTGAAGAATATGTTACGTTTTTTGCGATCATTGCAATACATGCTAATCCACATCCCGTTTTGTCTTCCTGAATAATTCTTTTCATTTTTATTTCTCGCATTTTCATCATAAAAAACCCTACTTCTCATAAATCACTTCAAAACTCTCAACACATCTTTATCAATTTATTCAATCACATGATATGATCTCCTATAGCATCCCGATGTCATACAAGAATTCAAACCGTGTTATCTCTTTCTTCATGAAAATTCCTTCTGAATTCCAGAATGTTTACCAGCCCGCCAGGTAATGTTCCTTTTTCTCAAAGCGTTTTTTGCCTTTTCATCACCTAATCTGGCAGCAACCTGCCAATTTCCTATTGCGTTTTGATGCTCACCAATTGCCTCATTTGCATCCCCACGAAACCTGTAAGCTCTTTTATTATAAGGATCTTTCTCAATTGCCCCGGAAAAATCCTTTATCGCATTCTCGTAGTCTCCGAGGCTGTAATAAGCAATCCCACGCTTAGCATAGGCAATCTTTTCATAATACGGAAAAATCTCAATCGCCTTATTTAAGTCCTTAATGGTTTTCTTATAATCCTCAAGCAGCAAATAGCACCTTGCGCGCCCAAAATAGGCTCCGCTATTATCTGGATCTAACTTAATTGCTTTACTGTAGTCGTTTATAGCCTTTTCGTAATCATGAAGGTCGAAATAAACGTCAGCCCGACTGGTATACGCAAAGCCTTTATTCGGATCTGTCTCTATCTGTATCGCCTTACCATAGTCTTCAATTGCATGTTCGTATTTTCCAGAGAATTCATTGGTGACCGCTCGCGTAAGATAGGCGTTATAAGCCCATACACCATTGCGATCGATTTCAATAGCCTTACTGTAAGCTCTGATAGCCTCCTCATATTCCTCTTGATCTACATGTTCGTTGCCAAGGAAGTAATACTCCTTTGCGTTATACAGATCTAACCTTGTTGCCTTTCCACATTTCTCACAGAAATAAGATAACGATTTCGCACTAAGACCAGACAAGGTAAAAAATAGTACTTTAATGAAGTGTCGCCTTTTCATGACTAAGTCCCCTGACTTCCTTTACGATATCCTGGTGCAACATACACCGCGCTTCCTTATGTAAATGCAAGTGCACAAATCCTTTCATTATTTACCTCCTAAAAACCAATGTTCTTTTTACCGCCATGTAATTTTTTTATTCTGGCTTCTTCTCTGAGTGCCTGTACCAAGACCTGGTGGTCCAAGTCCTCCGGTCGATGAAAAGAGTTTTTATCTCTGACAACCTTGAAATCACCTGGAGCAAGATTGGTCATCTTCCTTAGAAGTCCTTTGGTTATTTCATCCAATCGGGTATTGGTTAATGGAGACAAAAACTTCTGATAAAATATGACGTTCCCATCCGGTTTGAGATAATCAAAACCCATCTTTAAATTAAACCGGCGTATAGACGCTTGATCAAGATCTCTTAATCTGTTGGTGGTACAAATCAGAATACCCTTGAATCTTTCCATCTGGGTCAGAAATTCATTGGTATGACTGATCTCCCAGGATCGATGAGCACGGTCTCGGCTGAAAAGCAATGAATCAACCTCATCGATAATCATCACCGCCTCCTCAGCCTCGGCTTCTTCAAAAGCCAATTTGATTTTTTGTTCTGTACCCCCAACATAAGGATCAAGAATATCGCTGGCCCTCTTACAGATTATCTCTCTATCCAGATGATCAGCAATATAACGGGCAAGTTCACTTTTTCCTGTGCCAGGAGGCCCATAAAATAAGAGATTCATATTTATCTTTCGATCGGTTTTAGATTTCCGGAGATACTGGTCATATTTTTCAAGCTGGTTTATCATTGCGTGAAGATCTCCTTGAATATTCAGCCCATCCAAAGAATAGTTTTTTTCTATCATATCTTTAACTTTGGGTTTATCACCGCCATTCATCAGCATCTCATGGGAATCAAGGTTCAGGGTGACCAATCGGATGAATTCTTCTCTTGATTTCCAACCGACCTGTACAGCTTTCTTCACCGCCATATCGATTGCGCCGGCACTCACGCGATACCTTTTGGCCAGCTGTAAAATCGAATCAGATGGGACAAAACGTTTGACCTTGTTTCTCTTGAGGATCGTTTCCCACAGTCTTTTTCGCTGACCCTGATTGAACGGTTTAAAGTGAAGACTATAGGAGAACCGCCTGAGCACAGTCTCTTCAATGTTTTCGATGTGGTTCGTTATCCATATGATCCGAGCTCCCTTTCTTTCAAGAATCTGGTTCAACCAACCCTTATCCTGGGTTTCCCCGCGCATGAGCCAGGATGATCGGGTGTTGAGGACATTATCCGCTTCATCGACTACAATCAGTGAACTCCTGTGATTGGAGGTCATGTTGAGACACGCATGAATCGCGGCCCTTCGCATTTTGGATTTGTTTTCCTCGTCCCTTGCAATCTCATAGATGGGAAGCTTAAGCTCCCTGCTCAACCCATGCGCAAAGGATGTCTTACCGGTTCCTCCAGGCCCATACAAAAGGATGTTCACAGGATGATCTGAGTCCCTGGTCAGGAGGTTAACAGCGTAGTCGATCTGTTCCCTTTCAAAGAAATGATCTCTGAATGGAACGCTTTCAGTAGTCTTCGGTGTAAAATAGTATTTTGAAAGGACATCTGATGAAGGATTGAAAATATAATCCAGGAAATCATCTTCCATGCTCAAACTGTGACGGTCGATTTCAAACGCCCCGATCTGGGCGAGGGTTCCCTTCATCACATCGTTCAGCTCCTTTTGACTGAACCCCAAAGCTGCGGCCAATAGTTTTCTCTGGCTGATCTTCTGGCATTCCAGGTAGTCGATAAAATATTGTTCCATGTGATCGTAGGTGCATACAATGTAGAGAAACTCCACGAAGGATCTTTCCTGCTCTGAGAGGAGAAAAATGTCCTGAAATTTTTGTATATTATTCTCGATTTCGGAATTACCGGTGTAACGAAGATCATCCATTCTCATTTCAATCTGCTGAAAGAGGAGTTCCCCCAAATCCTTCAGGCATTTCCGTGGGAGCTTCTTGATTCCACCGTGAGCGAGAACTGCTTTTTCCTCATGATCATCTTCGGTATCTTGGATATCCTCCAATAAAACCGTCCTTGCGGATCCCCGGAGATTCGATACGATGAACCCTATGAGAACATGAAACCGTTCTCCCAGAATCCATGATAGAATAGCAAGGTACCCCTTATCGAACGTCAGATAACGCCCGAAAAGTTTTTCCATGTATTGAAGACATGACCTTAGAACAAACCTTTCGCTGTTGTCTGTCTCCAGGAGGGTCCGTTTATCATTGATACTCATTCCAATTTCCTTTCGAGCCTTTTTTCTGGCCTGTCTATAGATTTTGCCCCATTCACCGGATTTCATGATTATCCCTTTCCGTTAAAGTTTCCAGGAAATATAACCGATAAATATTCCATAGGACGGAACGTTTTCACTGTTTTTAAGTGAGGGCCTAAATGCCCAGGAAAAAAAGGGAAATGACATGCCTATCTACCTCATATTGACTGAAAAAATTTTCTGGCATTTGAAAAGTAGATACGATGAAAAAAAATGTACAAAATTCCGTCTCCTGGTCGGTGAGGCTGAACATATTTTTTACTACCGTAATATTTCTCTCAATATCAGATTTACCTCTATATCCAAGCGATTGATTCCTTTTGTCTATACAAGTGTCGTTGCACATAAGGTTGAACATTTTTTTAAAACAAAACATTCGTTCTTATCAGGGCTTGTTATTACATTTCCTATCTTTTGTTTTCTCTTTTTACGTATTACTGGTGGCATTCCTCGCATAATACCCTCCTTTTTCACTTGATTTTATAAATAGGATAATATATCAATATTCCATATAGCGGAACGTTTTATCACTTTTTAGGAGTAGGATTATGCCTGATAAACGAGATAGTTACAGGACTTATGGAGAAAAACTCATCAGTCTTTTTTGGAAGCTATTATATTCAAATGAAAGCCATTCTTTGACAGAACTTTCCCGGATGCTGAATTGCTCAAAACAGTCCGTGTTAAGACTGGTGCGAGATATTCAGAAATCATATGGCGTGAATATAGAAGAAACCATGCAGGGGAACAGGAAGTATTACCGCCTCCAAAGAAGATTGCTACCCCCAGTCGTAAACCTTACACACACGGAGATGAGTGTTCTTCAAATGTGCCGGTCTTTTACTGAGCATTTATTGGGGCGTGAGCTATTTGAAGAAGCTACGCGGGCTTTGGATAAAAGTAAGGCTTTTCTTATGCGAGATGAAATACCGTCATCGAAGCATTTCGGGTCATTCCGACCGGGCAGCATTGACTACACACCGCATCATGAGACTATCCGAACTTTAATAGAAGCCATGGACAATAAAAAGATATGCAAGATTTCATACAAGCGGCCCATGGCAAAAAATGCCAAAACATATTTTTCCAAGCCGCTCAAAATCTTTTCCCATCATGATACCATCTATCTTCATGTCCGCATGGCAAAACAACCTGGAAAACCATATCGAGAGCCTGACTTTGATCCTTTATTGGCAGTTCATAGGATAGTCAGTGTTGAATTGACTGATAAACCGTTCGTGTTTCCAAAAGATTATGACTTTGATAAGGTCTTTAACCAGAATTTCGGAATCATTAAAGATGATGCTTTTAAGGTAGAGGTAGAGTTTTCGGGATATTCTGCCGCTTATGTTTCAGAAAGATACTGGAGCCCGGATCAGAAGATTGTTAAAAAGAGAGATGGCAAGATAAAATTATCTTTCAGCACATCATCTGAGCCAGAGATAATCGCATGGATTCTTTCGTTTGGAGA
>CAZENC010000230.1:0-5235 GCA_964513115.1 uncultured Desulfobacteraceae bacterium
AGACCATTTCGCTGCCGTCCTTTTGGGTTGTCACGGCCCGAAGCCGTCCGCTCAGAACGACGTACATGACATTACTTACATCACCCGGCTGAAAGAGAATGTCCCCATCCCGAAGGACAACACGCTCCAGGTCAGAAGTCAATTCCTGGACGAGTTCCTCTCCCAGCCCCTTAAAAAGCTCTGTAGATGTAACCTGCGAAACCAGATTCGCCTTTGCATCTTCTTTATCTGACGCGCTCATTGGATCGGCCCCCGCATAGCTGAAGACAGGTATCAATCAATAATGGTCGTATTTGGATTATTTTAGGTCATAATTTCATCTGTAAAGCATGTGATAAAAGGCGCTTTTCGTAATGCTCTAATATGTGTGTGACAGATGATAAGGATTCCATTTCTTGGAGACAGAATATATGAAAATTCGGCTTTTATGTCAACAATGAGGCAGACTCGGAATTAGGGGACTCCCTTCACGGGGAATGCGCTTTGTGCATTTTCAACAATGTTCGCCTATTCTCTACATTGCCCTGTAGATCATGAAAATTCCCAGGAAGGCAAGAAGGATCAGGACAACCCGCTTGTAGCCTTTCTCATCTATTTTTCCATAGAAAAACGACCCCAGAAATGTTCCCAGTATTAACAGGGGCATAGATACCAAGAAATAACGCAAAACAGTCAAAGTCGTAAGACCGTTAACGGCCTGAAAAAAGACAACTACACTACCCGAGACTACAAAGAACCCCTGGAGGGTCACCTTTATTTTATCTTTAGTCCAGTCTTGCAAAGAAGTATAGATAATTACCGGTGGACCGGCCGCGCTTAGCGCGCCCCCGAGGCATCCTGCAAAAAAGCCGTAAACGTAAGCCCATCCTTCCCTGATTCCCCTGCTTTGTGCGCGAAAAAAAAGGCTGTAAATGGAATAGACAATTAAAATTACTCCGAGAATCCATTGAATCATATCCTTATCTAGTATTTTCAGAAAGAAAACACCGATAGGAATGCCCGGGAAAGATCCCAGAAAAAGCGGATAGATCTTTTTCCAATCCAGATGTCTCCACATTTGAACCAGAATCATAATGGTTATTGAAAAACCGATAAGGGCAACAAGCGGAATTACCGTCTTAATATCTATAAAGACTGTAAGAAGCGGCAAAGACAGCAGAACAGAGCCAAAACCTGATAGCCCCTGTGTAAAACCCGCAAGAAAAACGATCAGACATATAAATAGATAGGTTTGCATATCAAACATTCATGCTCGAAGCTCAACACAGAATAACGTGCCAGATAAGACTTATATACAACGGCTTAAGATTTCAAGTCAAAGATGATAATATATAATCTCAGACAGCTTTGCTAAAACTGAAAGTACGAAGGATAAGAAAATAAGTAAGCTTCTAGCATATATAAATCGCTTGATTTAATCAGGTCAATTTTGAGAAAATATCATATTATTGATGAAAAAGGGGGAGATAGTGATAGGACAACCTGAGCTTCTTGTGCAAAGGCAAGGATATATCTGCACATTGGTGATCAATCATCCGGAAAAGGGAAATTTCCTTATACCTGAATGTCTTCTTAATATGGCAGGTACCATTGAAGATCTCGCAGACGAAGGTTCAGTTAGGGTGCTTGTCATTAGGGGAGCTGGGGACAAATTTTTTTCAGCAGGTTATGACATTTCCGCATTGCCAGCCGCTCCTTCACCTGATATGAAGGCGTCCCTGAAAGAGGCCTCCCCGCTTGAAAAAGCCCTCCTATCAATTAGAAATTTTCCTTATCCAGTAATTGCTATGCTTAACGGGCATGCCTTAGGGGGAGGATGTGAACTCGCCATTGGATGTGATATTCGCATCGCAGCACAGCGTACAAATATGGGAATGCCTCCAGCCAAGCTCGGCCTTGTATACCCCTACCAGGGATACAGACGATTTCTTACAGTATTGGGGTTTGCCCGAACCCTTGAGATTTTCCTCACAGGGCGTACATACGACAGTCAGAGTTGTCTAAAAATGGGTCTCGTAAACTATGTGGTCGATGATGCGGACTTTGAGTCGTTTA
This sequence comes from uncultured Desulfobacteraceae bacterium, assembly GCA_964513115.1. Classification (GTDB taxonomy): domain Bacteria; phylum Desulfobacterota; class DSM-4660; order Desulfatiglandales; family Desulfatiglandaceae; genus JAFDHL01. The sequence goes on from CAZENC010000230.1 coordinate 2,056, forward strand.
CCTATGACATTGCCGGAGAACTTGTAGATAACGCGCCTCTATCACTTCAAGGCACCAAGTCAGCCCTTTATAAGATTGCCGAATACCCCATACTTGAAAGAAATGACGAAGATGAGCTTCGCGAGCTGTTTATCCAATCTCTCCAAAGTGAAGATATGAAAGAAGGTAAAAGGGCTTTCCTTGAAAAGAGAAACCCGCACTTTAAGGGGAGATAAAAATGTGAAGTTATGAGATTATATTTTATAAAATGCCTGAAAACATGACCGTTTGCGATAAAAAAATTGATATTAGAAAAATATCCTTTCTTGTTTTGCCTTTATTGTTCGTCTTTTCATTTTTATCCTGTTCTGGGAACTATGGAAGATTAGTTGCGCAATGGGGGCCTGGTGACGAACATACAATTCGGGGTCTGGCAGACGCATGGGACAAGTCCCTGGTATATTATACCGGCCCTTCTTTTTCCTTTCCATCGGCTGTTATGTTTGACCCGAAGGAAGACGGCCGAAAGCTTGTTCCCGATAAGTGGCTTCCGGTAAAAGACCGTGCACAATTAGATGAGATTGTTGAATGGCTTGAATTCAGGCCTATGTTTAGACCCATACTTTTCAGGATTCTCGGCCCCGACGGAAAACCATATGGCTACCTATACTCCCATAAGACCGATGTGCTCATCAAAGCGGTCGGCTATAATACCTTATGGGTGTCAGACATGCCCCTCCCGCCCATAAGTTTGGGGGGTGCTGCCGGAAGGCAGTAATAATTCAGAGCTACCCCATATCAACAATCGGTCTTACCTCTGTGATTTTGAAGCGTATGGCCGCATGGATCATATCAGCAGCCTGCTGACCCGCCGCCTTGACAATATTCTGTTTGAGCTGATCTAAAAATTCACCTTCCGTTTCCATATCAACTGCCTCGAGATATACCCTGGCCCCCTTCCAATCTCTGACCGTTTCTCCGGGCTCCATGACAATAAAGACTGCCTTGGGATTTCTTTGCAGGTTTCTGAAAGATCGATTTTCCCCGATTCCCATGATAACGGTATTCTCATCAATCATACGTGGCGATCCGAACACAGCCGCATTAACATCTCCCTCCTTGTTTGATGTGGCAAGAGCGCCGATCCTGGGACGTTTGTTAAACATTTCCATCAATTCTTTACGGTCCATGAGATACCTCCTTATAAATCAAAGCTCCCCGCTGAAACTGCTGTTTAAAATAAACCTTCCGGTTTAAGCCTGATAGCCTAAAAAACGGATATAGTAATAACATTAACAGGTCAAGTTTGAAAGATCTATTTTTTAAGGTGGCAACCCGCAAGCCCGCGACATTTCACTTCTTGTATCTATTGCTTTTTGTCAGGTGATGAACCGGGACTATACACGGAAAGGGCATTATTGGCATCCGATTGTTGCCGAATTTTGAATTATGGTATATGAATATGAATAACTCATTTCCTTAAAAAAAGATGCCCATTTTTATGGTCAGGAATGCCGATTGCTTTCTAGGGATTAATTGGACTAAATATTGAAAAATCAAAAGAACTGGGATGCAGGTGGAAAGAAACATAAAAATATTAATGTTGCCTGAATTTATTGATATGTTGCAAAAAAAAATGAACATTCCAATTTATTCCGGCAGCTGTGAACACGGAACAGTCTATAGGAGGTAACCCATGTCGGAATGGAAAAAGACATTTTGTGCACTTTGTTACCATAACTGCGGGCTTGAGATACAGACCCAGGGACACCGCATTACCAAGGTACGGCCTGACAGGGATCATCCCAGGACAAAAGGTTATGTATGCCGGAAAGGCATGAAAATCGCCCATTACCAGGACCACAAGGAGCGACTGGCTCATCCCCTTAAAAGGGAAGGAGATGAATTCGTGAAAATATCCTGGGAACAGGCAATATCCGAAATTTCCGAGAAATTGAAACAGGTCCTGGATGAACACGGCCCTCGAGCCCTGGCGTACATGGGCGGCGGGGGTCAGGGATGCCACATGGAGACGGGTTTCGGTCGAACGCTTTTAACGGCGCTTGGTTCCCAGTATCATTACTCTCCCTTGGCACAGGAATTGACCGGGCTTTTCTGGATCAACGGCCGGGCCTACGGCCGTCAGAATATGCATTTAATACCGGACCTGGACCGGGCCGAGAACTTTCTGGCCATGGGCTGGAACGGATACGTGAGCAATTCAGGGGTAAACCGGGCACGGAAACGGATTAATGAATTCGCCAAGGACCCGGACAAAAAATTGATCGTTATAGACCCCCTGTTGAGCGAGACAGCCAAACAGGCAAATACACACCTGCAAATACGGATCGGCACTGCGGCCCTGTTTTTGAAGGCTATGATCTCCATCATTCTTCAGGAAGGCTGGGAAGACAGTGCCTATATAAATGATCACTGCCAGGATTTTGACAGGATCACGCCGTGGTTCAAGGATTTTGACGTGGCCTCCGCACTTGGGGTCTGTGGCGTGGCTTATGACGCAGCCAAGGAAGTGGCGCGGGTATATGCCACAAGTCCCACGGCCATGAGGACGGATTTAGGATTGCTCATGGACCGGCAGAGTACCATGAATTCATATCTTGAAATGGTTCTAATGGCAGTTTGCGGTCGTATTGGTACGCCCGGCGGTAATGTATTCAACGGGCACCTCATGCCTATGGGGCCTCATTCTGATGAACGTGACCCGAAGACCTGGCGAACAGAAGAGACCAATATCCCGGCCATTATGGGGTATTTTCCCCCCAACGTGGTCCCGGAGGAGATTCTCTCACAGAAAGATAATCGTCTGAGGGCCATGATCATTAGCGGGTCAAATCCCCTGCGCTCCTATGCGGATACCTCAGCATATGAAAAGGCTTTTAAGGAACTGGACCTGCTGGTCACCATTGAAATTTCAATGAGCGAAACCGCTTGTTTGGGTCATTACGTGCTTCCGGCAAGGTCTGCCTTTGAAAAATGGGACGCTACCTTTTTCAGTCTAACCTTTCCTGAAACATACTTTCAGCTCCGCCACCCTTATTGTGAGGCCCGGGGCGAACCTTTGGAGGAGGGAGAAATATACACCCGGTTGGCCGAAGCCTTAGGGCTTTTGCCTGAGATACCCGAGGCCATGTCCCAGGCCGGCCTTAGTGCTGACCGTAAAGGCTTTGCCTCTGAGCTTAT
>CAZENC010000231.1:0-5210 GCA_964513115.1 uncultured Desulfobacteraceae bacterium
CGATTGAAAACCGATGGAAATAATATCCGCCTAAGGCCTTATAATTTAAGACCTTGCGCATTCATCCTTCCATTGTCTGCAAGACCAGCTCATTTAGATCCATGACCCGAAGGGTCTCTTTCATGAGCTTGAGTAGATTGGTTCCCTCCTCCACGGCCAAGACCCGTTTCTTAAGTTACAGCCTCGAAGGTAACGCCGTAGAGGGGCAGGCCCGGAAAGTGGTGCATTACCAGAACTTTTCCTCCACTTCGCTTTCTTCACCCCTGCTCACAAACCGGATATCCCCTACTGGGAAATTGATCCTGCATTTCCTCCCCTCAAATTAATGACCTCACTCACAGATCATTCTCCTTCATATAATTTCCTGATAAGCTTCGCCTTCATCTCAAAACGGGGAAGCGTTCCCTCGGGTACCAGTTCCACATCAGCCCGGAATACCAATTTTTCCCTCAACACCCCTTCCAGCTCTTTTTTCAGGGTCTCGAGGTCCTTTTCACCGGGTGAGTACTCGGCCTGTATCTTTAGTGGCGGATCCACCTTCGGACCGGGTTTGTCGAGCAGGACAAGCATGTCGCCTGTAGTTCGTGGACGAAAGGAGGTGATAATATCTTTAATAGCCGAAGGAAACACATTCACCCCCAGCACGATAAGCATATCGTCGGTCCTGCCGATACATCTTATGCGAAAACTTGTCCGGCCGCACTCACAGGGACCTGTGAATACGGTGATCCTGTCCCTCGTTCTAAACCTTACCACAGGACAACATTCCCGATCGATCAAGGTATAAACCAGTTCCCCTTCCGCCCCATCCTTCATCTCCATGAGATCGCCGGAGTCCGGGTCAATCAATTCAGGAAATATATATTCTTGAGCGCAGAAATGCATACCCTGCCCCACAGGACATTCTCCAAAGATAATGGGCGCTGCGTCGGAGTTGCCCATACCTTCGCTCACAATGGCCTGGTAATCTTCTTGCAATCTCTTCTTTATTGCAGGGACTCCGCCTCCCGGTTCAGCCCCAAGCACCAGCTTTTCGAAACCGAGTTCCGCTGGTTCCATATTTTGTTTTTTCCTTATGTAATCAGCCAAATACTGCGCATAGGATGGGGTACAGTGCAGCACGTTGCCCCCCAACCATTTTGTGGTCACGACAACGCGATCGGATGCTCCGGTGCCTATTGGAACAAAAGCCGCCCCAATATGCTCAATGGCGTCCTTAACCGGAAGCCCGCCTACGAAAAAGGTCAGCCCCACAGCATGGATCACAACGTCCGTCGGCCTCACACCCTTTGCAAAAAGGGAACGGGCGGTAATTTCCAACCAGACCTTCCAGTCGTGCCGTGTAATACCTACGAATGTGGGTACACCCGTGGTGCCGGATGAGGAATGGATGCGGATGATGTCGTCCATGGGAGCAGCACAGTGGAATCCTAAGGGGGGATGTACCTCCTGGCTATCCCTTAGTTCGTCTTTTTCTGTAAATGGAAGTTTATACAAATCCTCTAATCCCTTGATATCACCCCTCTCGATCCCATGTTCCTTGAACTTTTTCTGGTAGAAGGCTGACTTTTCCCATACATATTCTATTTGCTTTAAAAATTTTTCTTCCTGAATTGGACGCAATTCCTCTGCACTCATGGTTTCAATCTTTTCGTTTAAAAACTCCTTTTTCATTTCTTTTTCTCCTTCATATAAGAGTCCAGGCTCTCAACTAATGCCCGGGCAGTGTCGATGTCTTCAAGGTTACAATCCACTTCCTCTATCTCAAGAGGAATCCGGAGATTTTTCTTCAATTCCTCTATGAAAATCTGGTCCTCTTCTGGGTCCAACAGTGGGCTCCCTTCTCTTTCCAGTGAAGACCAGCCTCTCAGGGGGACCACCAGCTTTATGGGTCCCTTGGCCTTGTTTATTTTCTCTGCATAGAGTTGGGCCCCTATGAGGAGTTCATCTCTGGGAAATCGGGCCATGGCCCTCAACTCATCGATCTCGAGAACCTTTCCCGTTGCAAGATACTTCTCCCTGTTGGTTCGCGTTATACCTGCACCTGTAATGTTTAGGCAGCAGGGGGCCCATACCTGTGGGATACCCCTTTCACCGGCGGCGTCAAGTCTTGCCATCCCGGCGGGCCGATTTCCTTTGAACCTTTCTTCGATAAGTCCTGCAGGAACAATCTCTATGACGCTTTCGAAGTGCCCCTGAGATATCAGCCGATCCATGGCGCGATCACTGATACCCTGGGCATGAAAGAAATACGCATTGTACCCCTTTTCCGTTAGAAACTGCCCCACATACTTGGCGCATTGATCCGAAAACCCCAGTTCGGTAACGGCCACGGAAGGGTAGGGAAGCTCCAATGACGTGTAATCATATGCTTCCTCCACCATCCCTGAGATCGTCCCAGCTACTTGCGCAATGGCATTCTTAACGAGATCATTCATCCCGGCAATTTCCATAATAAGCTGCATAACAACCGAATCAGTGGAACCAAACCACTTTTCCACATAACCCGCCATGGCAGCAGGTACGCCAATAACCTTGGGAATCCCAAAGGGTAATTTGGACATCACCTGTGATCCAATCAGTGCAATTGTTGTCCCTCCTAAGGATACAATGCCGTCGAGTTCCCCTCGTGAAAGGAGATCCAAAGCCTTTTGCTGAGCCCCGGCAGTCATCGCGTTTGTGATGCTAAGCCTGTCTTTCGAGGCCCGAATCTCTTCTATATCCTTACCTGCCAAACCCGCAATTTCTTCAGGCGTGATGTCCGCCTGAAAAGCAGGACGACCTCCCATGCTGATATCCATGAGTATGGCCTTGTGCCCCCGGGATTCGATCCTCTCTTTAAGAAATCCCAACTGGTCAGCTTTGGTGTTGACCGTTCCAATAATGACAATCTTTTTCCCCATGCTTATCCCCCTATCCGAAATCCATATGGCCCTGATATTACTATATTCCTAATCTTTACCACCCCTGAACAATTAAAGCTGGTTGGGCGTTCTGGCCGTACGAGATTTCAATCCCTCTTATAGTTAAACATAACCGCTAAAAGTCTTGCTTTCTTCTTACCTAAACTTTTTCCTGTGTGGGGCACTGTGGAATCAAAATAGACACAGTCGCCTTCCTCCATGATGTATTCTTTCCCATCGTAGATTAACTCGTGCTTGCCCTCCAGGACATACATAAATTCCTCGCCCTCATGTTGGAATATGGCTTTTTCGTCGAAGGCCGGCTCAATGATGAAAGGCTGCATATTCTTCCCTGGTTTGTCCACAGCTAACGCCTCATAGCTATATCCATACAACGACCCCTCGGACAACGTCCTCACTATATCAACAATCTTCCCCTGATTTTTTTTCGTGAATGACAATCGTGTGTCCTCTGATATATTTAGTCTTTCCCCTAACAAAAAAGCAGAGTCGACACCTAAGGCCATAGCGATCCTGTTCAACGTGGAATATGGAGGGGCCTTTTTAGATCTCTCTATTTTTGACAGGTATCCCTTTGTGAGGCCAGTCAGATCCGACATCTCCTGGAGGGTGAACTTTTTTTGTTTACGAAGTGTCTTGATATTTTCGGCGATTAGCTCTTCATGCATTTCAATTCCCTCCTGCAATAAGTGCTTAAAAAATAATTAAATTTCATTTCACTGCTCTTTAACTACTGTGCACAAAAAGATCATATGCCTTCTTTAACTGCGGATGATCGTGAGGATTTCTTTGTATCTATTTAGGCAACAAAGGACTACATTGTCACTTTATTCCAAAGGATGGGAAACGATTAATTTGTGTTGATTAACACAGTTGGGTTCATACAATGTGCTGATATTACAGCGGCATCAGCCTAAAAGAATTGTTTTGAGATGTCCTGACAGAATTTTCCCCTCATACCTACTGATTGAATATCCTTCTGTTTCCTAATTGTCAACAAGAAAAGCAACCTGGCCAAAAAAATGACCGAACTTTCGGCCCTCGGTCTCATTACACCGTTTACATTAAAATATGAATAGGAGGCTGTGTGAGGTGTTCATGGATCTTGTCCAGTATCCACATGAGCCTTTTCTGCGGAATGATCAGGGCCTCCCCGTCCATGAGAAAATCTTTTCTTGTCTTTTCATGTACTTGAACGCGAAAAGGATATCGCTAAAGATGATGTCATCGTCCTTAAACCGAAACCGTTTATCCTTATAGATCCTTCATTGCCCTCACTCAACGAGCCAGGGAGCAGGACAGTGGCTTCTGAAGTGTCCATTAGTTCTGAAGGACTAATTGTCTAAGTTTCGCTGACCACACACAGGGAAGGGGTTCCCACCTCTTGCATAAGTGGAAGGATTTCACTTCTCTTTCCAGGCTGAAAGCGGATTAAAAGGCACAGGCATTACCCCAACCAATAGACGGTTCATTCAGGCACCTTGTACACCCGGCACAGAATACCTCTGAGATTGGTGGAACCAATTTCTGGATTATAAGGGGGCTCGCTTGCGGTCAAGATGTTAATATTGGATTCCTGCCACCCGTGGAGGCTTTCAACCCCCTGCTCGGGGAACCACCAAGCATAGCTAACCCCGATCACCCTTGGATCAATACTCTCGGTGAGAACTGCCCGCTGCTTGATGCGCCCCCGTTTGGTCTCAATATATACCATGTCTCCATTATCAATGGCTAAACTCCCGGCCGTTTCAGGGTGGATCTCAACAAGTGGCTCTGGCTCCATGTCGCGCAAACTTGCTATTTGTCTATTATTTGAATGACGGAATGGAGCTTGGTGATAACTGGTGAAAATCAGAGGGTAATCCTTAGCCAATTCGGGTGCGCTGTATGGTGTCTCCGGAGGTTCATGGTATACTGGTAGCGGGTCGTGACCCCATTCCTCAAGCCTGCTGGAGTAAATCTCCACCTTACCCGAGGGTGTTTTAAAGCCTTCTCTCTTGTATTTCCTATACTCCTTAGCCCCTTGGATGGTTCCCACCTTCCTAAACTCATCAAAAGTGAGACCTGCAGGCTTCAAAATGAGATCCAGGGCATCATTTACATCATCCCAAAAATACTCGACTAAACCCAGCTTCTTTGCCAGTTCGTTTATTATCTTCTTGTCCGGCCAAGCTTCACCAATCTGAGAAACCTTCTGCCGCACCACAGCGAAGGGAGCCCTGTTGGCGATATCATCCACTTCAAGGTAGGTGGTAGCAGGGAGAACGATATCAGCGAGCTCGGCAG
>CAZENC010000232.1:0-5201 GCA_964513115.1 uncultured Desulfobacteraceae bacterium
GTGAAAAGATGGACCCTTCTGAGAAGGCACTGGCATTCAGGATATGTTATAGGTCTAAACAGGGGACCCTGGATGGCAATGAAATAAACAGATTGCATGAGTCGGTTATTGATAAAATAAGGCGGAAGACGGGGGCTAGATTAAGGGAGGGCTTAGAAAATGGTCCAGATTCCTGATGACAAGAGATTTTTCAGAATTGGTGAGGCCAGTGGTATTATTGGCGTTGAGCCCTATGTCTTGAGATACTGGGAAAGCGAGTTTTCCCAGATAAGGCCTCAAAGGGCCGATTCAAACCAGAGGACATACCAGAGAAAGGATTTGGAGATTCTGCTTGAGATTAAGAGGTTGCTTTATGATGAGAAGATGACTATTGAGGGTGCGAAGCAGCGCCTGACACAAGAAAAAACCAAAAAAGCGGTTGATTCCGAAGTATTGAAAGACACAAGAATTTTTAAAGACATAAAAAGGGAGTTGCAGGAGATTCTCAGGGTACTCACCTAAAATCTACCCGAAAAGCCCGAGTTCAGTCTGAAATGTCCCGGGAATAGCTTGGTGCTCCTTTCTCTGTAATAATCCTCCACCCTGGGCTAAAAGAGAACACTACTGCCTTTAATAAGGGCACCCAACAGAACATGACCAACAGAAAACTCAGCTTTGAGCAGGGACCGATCAGACCACCAAATGAGGCCCGGAGTTTCCTTTTGAGAGTGACGCGGAATTGCCCCTGGAACCGGTGCCTTTTCTGCCCTGTTTATAAGAACAGAAAGTTTTCTTTGAGGACAGTTGATGAAATCAAGAAGGATATACAGACGGCAAGGAACATGGCAGACGACATCAAGGCGGTTTCATGGAGACTTGGGTACAGTGGAGAAATAAATGATCAAGTAATCAGCCATCTGTTGGAACATTCAAGTTATAGTCAAAGCTATCAGAGCATTGCTGTATGGCTCTATTATGGAACAGGAGCCTGCTTTCTTCAGGATGCCGACAATCTGGTTCTGAATACCAAAGATCTGGTAGCGATTTTAAAATTTCTCAGGGAAAAATTTCCTGAAATAACTCGGGTAACGACCTATTCCAGATCCCGGACCGTTGTTCGGAAGTCCGTGGAATCCTTGAAACGGATCAGGAAGGCTGGTTTGGACAGGATACATATTGGCCTGGAAAGTGGATATGATCCGATCCTCAAGTTTGTTAAAAAGGGAGTTACCGCTGCTCAGCATGTGGAGGCCGGGCAAAGGGCAATTGAAGCAGGCCTCGAACTGTCGGAGTATGTCATGCCGGGATTGGGTGGGCAGGAGATGTGGCGGGAACACGCAATTGAGACGGCAAAAGTTCTTAATAAAATTAGTCCCAACTTTATCCGTCTTCGGAGCCTAAGGGTCCCGACACGGGTCCCCCTGTACGAAAAACTGAAAGACGGCTCCTTCACCATGCAAACGGATGACATGCTGGTAGATGAAATCAGGCTTTTTATCGAAACACTTAATGGTATTACAAGTACGGTTACCAGCGATCACATCATGAATCTCCTTGAAGAGGTCTCCGGCAAGCTGCCGGAAGACAAAAACAAGATGTTAAATGTGATTCAAAAGTACCAGGACCTTCCGGAGTCAGATCGGCTCATATATAGACTGGGTCGTCGAGGAGGTGCATATAGTTCCACTGATGATCTAATGCGTGACCCGACGACCCATGGAAAAATCAAGGGTTTTGTGCAGGATATCCAGGCAAAAGAGGGGGTCCAGGGTATTGAGAAATTTATAACGGATATGGTGGACAGGTATGTATGAGTGGATAGCCGCAGTTCGAGTCCCAAATCTGTGAATTGTTGGATTGACAGCAAGGTGCTTCGTTATACAAGGCACAAGGCACAAGGCATTAGGTTTTTGGGTGAAGGAATAAAAATCCTTGGGCCTTGAGCCTTATGCCTGAAGCCATTTTTTTGCTATGCGGGTTGTAAACAGCCAAAAATTTCTTTGGTTGTCATAGTTGTGGAAATTAAAATTTATGACTTATTATCCGATATTTCTCGATCTGAAGGGTAAGGAAATCCTGGTAGTTGGTGGTGGCAAGGTCGCGGAGAGAAAGGTGGAAGCCCTTCTGGATTGCGGAGCTAAAATAAGGATTGTCAGCAGTAAAATAACGGATAGACTTAATAAAATAGTTGAAGTTTACGGACTCCGCTATTTTAGCGGGGAATTCAGGGAGGAATACCTTGAAGGGGTATCCCTGGTAATTGCCGCTACTGATGATAGAAATTTGAACCATAAAATAAGTAAAATCGCGAAAAAAAAAGGCCTGCTGATAAATGCGGTTGACCAGCCGCCTGATTGTAATTTTATTGTCCCCTCCATTGTCAAGAAAGGGGATCTGCTGATTGCCATTTCAACTTCGGGAAAAAGCCCGGCGCTTGCCCAAAAGTTAAGAGAGCAACTTGATAACCAATTCGGCAAGGAATATGAAGATTTTCTGGTTCTGATGGGTTGTTTGCGCAAGGAAATATTGGCGAAAGGGCTGTCCCAGGAAGAAAACAGCCGGCTTTTCCATGAAATCGTGGAGTCGGACATTTTAGATGCTCTTGCAAGAGAAGACTGGGAGCGGGTTAAATCCACCCTGAGTCGTAACCTTCCTGACAATTTTGCTTTAAAAGGGTGCCTAAAATGCTTGATTAATAGGAAGGCAATATGACTTTTTTCTGGTTTAACGTTGCACTTTTTTTGGAATTACTCGCAACCGGCGGGCTTATTGTTTTCCTTATTAAACAGCAAAAGCAGATATTTAGGTATTCTTACCGCGTTCTTTTGGCAGGGTTTGTATTTCACACTATCTTTCTTGTCTCCCATTATTTTTCACTGGGAACCGCACCGGTCCTGGATCTCAAATCGGCCCTTTCCTTTTTTTCCTGGAGCATTATCTGTGCATACCTGATTTTCCAGTTGAAATTCAGACTCATGGTTTTAGGCTCATTTGTTGTGCCTTTTTCAGCGTTTCTGATGATAATTTCATCAGCTATGCCCTGGTTTGAGGGGCCTGTAAAGCCCATATTTAAGAGTCTCTGGCTAACTGTTCACGTAGGGACAGTGTTTATGGGAAACGGGCTGTTTGCCATAGCATTCCTTGCCGCCATTATGTATCTGATCCAGGAGAATCAGATTAAAAACAAAAGCTTTGGATCTTTCTATAAGAGACTTCCCTCGCTCGCTACCCTGGACTCGATCAATCACTACTCTTTGCTGTATGGTTTTCCATTTTTGACTTTTGGAATGATTACCGGATCTATTTACGCGCAATATGCCCTTGGAAAATACTGGCAATGGGATCCCAAAGAGGTGTGGTCTTTGATTACTTGGCTTTTTTACGCGGCCCTTCTTCATGAAAGACTTGCCGTAGGCTGGCGTGGACGCAGAGCGGCTATTATGTCCATTATCTGCTTTTGTGTCTTGATTTTTACCTTTGTGGGGGCAAGCCTTTTGCTAGGGGGATACCATAGTTTCAGCAGCTTGGGAGCCCGATGAGTGTCATGGTTAAGATCATCAATATAGGCATGAACCATGAAACAGCTGCGGTCGAGCTACGAGAACGTCTTGCCACGGGATCTGACAGTATTTCAAAGACGCTTGCTTCCATGAGGAAACTTGACAGTATTTGGGAGGGGCTTTTTCTGTCCACTTGCAACCGCATAGAGGCACTTATTACAACGGACAGTGCTGCCGAGGGAAAAAAATCGATTATTTCATTGATGTCCAAGGCCGGTAATATTCCTGAGAAGGAATTAATATCAAGTCTTTATATTTTTGAGGATACGGATGCAGTAAGGCATGTCATGAGGGTGGCATCAAGCCTGGATTCCATGGTGGTGGGAGAACCTCAGATCTTGGGACAGGTAAAGGAAGCATATGTTCAGGCAACCCGAGAAAAGACATCTGGCGTTATTATTAATCGCTTAATGCATCGGTCCTTCCATGCGGCAAAAAGAGTGAAGACCGAGACAGAGATATGTGAGGCTGCTGTATCAATAAGTTATTCGGCTGTTGAACTGGCTAAAAAAATATTTCATATGCTGGACGGAAAAAAGGTGCTCCTTATTGGGGCAGGGGAGATGGCTGAACTGGCGGCCAAACACCTGATAGCCCAAGGAGTGAGTTCAGTGGTTGTAGCCAACCGTACATTTGAAAGGGCCGTTCAGGTTGCGGAATTGTTTGGTGCACGTCCCGTTTCATTCGAAGAAATAGAGACCCAGCTTGGTGATGTGGATATCGTTTTAACATCCACTGCTTCGCCTGAGTACGTTATTACATATGCCCAGGTAAAGAATGCTTTTAAAAAAAGGCGAAACCGGCCCCTGTTTTTTATCGACATAGCGGTTCCAAGGGACGTTCAACCGGAGGTCAATAAACTGGAAAATGTGTATGTTTACGATATTGATGATCTCAAGGGCGTCATAGAGCTGAACAGGGCACAGCGCCAACAGGAGGCTGTTAAGGCTGAACGCATTGTCCAGGAAGAGGTGTTTAAATTCGAGAAATGGTTCAAGACCCTTGAGGTAGTGCCGACAATTGTGTCTTTGAAGGATAAGGTGGAGGATATTATCCAGGCGGAGCTGAAAAAGAGTTATTCCTCATTTTCTGATCTTGGGCAAGATCAGATAGAGACTATAGAGACCCTGATGCGATCCATTGCCGAAAAGATAATCAATGATCCCATACTTTATCTGAAAAGAAAGGCGGACAGGCCAATGCTGAATTCTTATTTGGACGTAACGAGGAATCTATTCAACCTGGATCAAGATAACGAAGACATGGAATAGGGGGAATAAATATGGACTTGACAAGAATCATCCGGGCTTTCAAAGACCATCCTGATTACAGCAAGATGGGTATGATCGCGAGTCACCTGGGTGTGGTTAGGGAAAACTCACTTACCGGTAGAGAAGTTAAAGGGATTGAGATTGTATTTGATAGGGATATGATTGATAGGATTATCAGTGAAACAAAAGAAATGCAGGGAATCTATCAAGTTGTGGTTGAGGTTTCCGAGGGTGAACTGAAGGTGGGAGAAGAAATAATGGCGGTTGTTGTGGGTGGAGATACGCGGGAGCATGTATTTCCTGCGCTTATGGAGGCCGTAAACCGCGTTAAAAAGTACGGCGGGAAAAAAAAGGAGATTTTTCTGGGATTGGAGGATGAGTCAGGGGTTTG
>CAZENC010000233.1:0-5196 GCA_964513115.1 uncultured Desulfobacteraceae bacterium
GCCAGTGGTTTTGCAACTGTTTAATGAGCTTCTCGAGTTCACGCATTGTCTCCTGAGATTGCAGGACCAGAGAAGGCATATTCTCTGTTGTTTGACTAACGCTTTTTGTGATCTCAGGCAGGTCTTTCGTTGTCCTTTTCAGGTCGCCGAGAAGACCTGAAAGACTGGCCAGTGTTTGCTTAATCTGCCGTGTCAAAGCAGGAAGTTCTTTAGATTCAGAACTGAGCGCTACTGTCATCTGAGTTATATTTTTTGATGTCTTTTGAAGCTCTTCAATGACCGGGGCTATCCGGCCGAGGCTCATACGGAGATTGCCGACCAACCCTTCCAACTCTCTCACGAGGGAATCATCCGTCAGCAGCTTTCCAAACGACCCATCACCCCTGTCGAACTTAGCGGAGATGGAGTTAAGATTGGCAACCAGCCGGGACAAATCCCCTTGGGGATCATTCAATTTATCAGCGAGTTTCTTCCAGGACAGGATGCTTTGTCTTGTGTCTTTGATAGCCGGTAGAATTTGACTTTGTAACTCTTCGAGGACCACCTGCAAGGTTTCAATCGGCGCCCGGTCAGCTTCTGCCTCGATCACCGCCAGTTTCCAGTCAACCGGTGCGCCTGTCCCTCGTGTGATTTCGAGGTACACCTCCCCTGCCACGCCGAATCGTTTTCTGATAATTGCCGTCGAGTCAACACGCACGAATGACATGAAATCCCTTCGTACTTGTACATCCGCGTGTATTCGTTTATCGGGATTGATAACAATTCTCGTCACCTCTCCCGCCTTGGTTCCAAGGATATACGCGTCTGCTCCCTCTCCAAGACCGAATAATCCCTCCCTCGGTAAGAGTACTTTTATTGTCTCACCCGGATCAAACCAATTCTGTACTCGTCCTGATTGAAAAAGCATTATTGCTGTAACAATAAATGTGATGAGGATGAAACTGCCTACTGCTTTATTCATATATCGAAACAGCGGAGGTTTTGTTGAATTGCTCATGCTGCGGCCTCCACGAGTGCTGATCCCACAATTCGGAATCGATAGGTACAGTCTAAATAGGGCTCACGCAATATGGAATCATTCTGAGTCATCCAGAGAACGCCTGCACCGCGATCGCGTACTTCATTTATCTTTTTTGTTAATCCCGGTAGGATTTCTCTTCCGAGATTTAGGGTCGGCTCCTCGAGTATAATCAAGCGGGGCCGGCCGAGAAATGCACGAGCACATGCTATTCTTTGAAGGTCCATGGACAGCATGTTTTCGGGTCGCCGAGTAGGAAGGCCCGGCAACCCAAAAATCCTGCACAGCTTCATTGCTTCGTCTCGGATCTCTTTTGTAGGCCTTCGAGTGTGATGTAACTGTGACAAGAGTATTGCGTCGGATAAAACCATATAATCTATCCAGTTAGAGGTTTTAAACACCCTTCCTATAAGGCCTCTCAGAGCATTTGCATGATCAGGAGAGGTTCGAGACCAGTTATGACCAAGAAAGGAGATAGCCCCGACCATGGGGGTCGTTAGACCGGCACATGCATCACCTATAACAGAATAAACATCCCTTTGCCCCAAGTGAATCAGCGCCAGTTCACCGAAATTCAGATACAACGTCACACCTGATATGGTAATATTTCCTGTTTTGTCATCCACGATCGTGGCGTTATCAATTTCTATGACGGATTTTTGGGGTCTCATCTTCACTCACATGGCTGTTAGGTTCGCAGTTTACAGAACAATTGATATGCACACAGAGATCACGAACAGCGCCAGGACGCATTGTGTGAATGTCTCCGGGAGAACACGCGGTACCTCGGTTGCAGAATATGCAACACCAAGACCATTTGTACAACAGATGATACCGATGACAAGGCCAGGAAAAAACGTCTTCAGCATAATGACGGCATATTCCGATGGCCCCATTTTCATGAGTACTATGTTGATAAATTGCATTAGACTTAATTTACCAATACCGATTAGATGAGCGAAAAAGAAGCCGCTTCCCAGGGCCACCGCCAAAAACGCCACGGTTAAACAAAACATGGATAGCGCCATGGCTGTTACTCTGGGCAGCACCAAAAATATGAAAGGATCAATCCCTTGGGCGTCCAGCATTCGAACCTGACCTGAAATTTGCATGGTGCCCAATTCCGCCACGATGGCCGACCCGCTTCGTCCGATGAGAATCAGGGCTACCAAGATTGGTATGATCTCACGAACCAAGACAAGAACAATAAACGTACCGATATATTCTTCCTGGCCTGCCATGCTAAGCCAGAATATCGCCTGGAAGACCATTCCGAGACCGACAAGCATTGCCAGCACCGCTATGAAATTCAAGGCACGTGCCCCTGTAAAATAACACTGTCGAATGAACTCCTTACGCACGCTCCGGCGCCAATTGATAGGCCTCAAGCTCTGTATTATAATGGCAAAAGATATGGATATCAGATAACTCAAGCGATTCCAGATCCCGATAACACTCTCGCCTATCGAGGCTGGTAAATTTCGCATAAAATTCATCAAGAGTGTCATTTCTTGCCCTTGACCAGCTTTATTCTTTACTTCAACATGAACCCTATGAACCGACAGCCAATCAATGTGTGCATTCTGTTACAGCTTTCCATAGAGCAAGTATGTATTGATCTCGCCCTGTCCTTCCGCATAGAAGCTGCCGCGATCTTGGAAAAGATACCCTGTTTTCAAGAGATCATAGGTCGACTCTGTAACCTGTATCTCACCTGGCACCCCGTAGGTAGCCATCATGGAGGCACCTGCTATTGCTTCTCCCCAGAGATTAAGCAGTCGGCCTTCCTCGTCGATCTGTCTGATCACATTCCCCGAACTCATACCGAAACGTATTTGTACCGGCAGCCCCAACTCATCAAGCAACCGTGTGCATTCACGCTGCATGTCCAAAGCCAGGTCCGCTATTATTTCTGAGGGGTTTCTGGTCTTACTCGAAATGTCCGATAGGCAGATATACACATCACCCATCATCTTCTGTTGTGAAATACCATAACTCTTGGCTAGTGAATCAATCATATGTGTCAATCTCTCAAACAACTCAATGGACTCCGTCTCCGATCCAGACTTTGCTATTTCCGTATTGGCATTGAGTTCAGCATACAGGATCGTCATATCCTTTAAAAGGCTCGCACGTGGTTTTTCACCAACCCCAGATCTTTCAAGCGTGACCCCTTCCGTCACAATCTCCCCTTCTTCGGGGAAATCGCTACCAGGTGAACCGTGGACTTGGTCCAACTCTTTAGGGGGAGCCTGCTGCTCGATATCGATTTCAGAGCTCTTAGGTTCTTCCAGGTAATCTTGATCGATGCAGCTGTCCTTTTCATCATAAATCTTGCTTGCTGAAAAGCGGATCGAGACAATTCCAGCGACCGCTTGGGCAAAGCTCACTTCCTCAGCGGACCACTCGCCAGCCCTCGTACGCTCGAAAGAGACAATGCCAGAAACTCTACCTTCCAGGAGTACCGGCGCAATCAACATCGCTCTGATTCCAAGTGCATTCAGAAACAGCTCTCTCAGCTCATCAGTTCGGGGGTCGTCTGTCATCTCATTAACGGCCATCGTCAGACCGGAAAGAACTTCCCTGAAAAACTTCTTAAAATTTTTCCGTTTCAGCTCCATGCCACTGGTATGGCCGTGGCTTTCAATGTCGTAGACGTCCTGGCAGACGAGGGTTTCATCTCCTCGACCTATATGCCACACGCCGGCCCTGGAAGCTCCAAAGACCTCTGCCGTGATTTCAGTCAGCTGATGAAGTCCCTCGACACTCTCAGGGTCAAACACCATAGCCCTGCTGGTAAGTTCCGAAAAAGCAATGCTTTGAGCTTCAAGTTGATGCTTCCTTTCCAGGACCATCTGTGCATTTCTGTCAGCGCGTAATGCTTGCAACGCAAAGAGAATCGCCAGCACAGCCGATATAGCAACAATACCCAAAGACAGAATGAGCGATCTCCTGTTATTCGTGGCAACAAATCCTATAAAATCATCCTCAGGAACGACAATAAAAACAGACCATTTTTTCCCGATAGTCGCGGGAAGTGCCGATATCAGACTGATGTACCGTCGCCCTGACACGTCAAAGATTCGTTGTCCCTGACCTGAAATCCGATAATGACTAAACGCCCTCATTAACGCGGGGTCATCAAGCTCATCGATAGTTATAGGACGGGGTTTTCCTGATTCCTGCTTCATCATTAGAGACGTGTCGGGATGCGCGACAATTCGGCCACTGTCGCTCACAATTAAAGCCTTACCTGAGGCACCAATTTGGAGTTCCTTAAGAAAACCACATAGATGGGAAAGTTCGAAATCCAATCCGAGAACACCTAGGATGTTACCGCCAGGGTCCTGAACAGGATATGCGGCAGTAATTCCGGGTTTTTTATCTGTAAAGAAGATATACACCTCGGTCCAGAATATTCCCCTGTTTTTGACAGCGCCAACATACCAAGGGCGAACACGAGGATCGTAGGAGTTATCAATAGATTTTTCAGTCCCCTTGACCATTCCTTGGGTGTCCCTACGTATCCAGGTCACATGGCCTTGTCCGTTACGCCATTCAATGACCTTCGTGTGAATTGAGCCGTCAGGCATCTTCTTGGGCATCAGGAAGTTGCCATTGGAATCGGCAATATTGAACATTGCGAGCTGTGGATATGCCTGGAGAACCTCAATCGCAAGGTGTTCAATCTCACTTTTTTCGCTGACCTTGAAAGTCCCCCTTCTGACGAAACTGGCGACCAGCTCAACCATGTGAACTGCAGGTGATAAATATGCTTCCACTTCCGTACTGATACTCTGGTCAAGGGCATTGAGCAGGTCATTGGACAAGGCAAAAGCCGCCTTTCGATTGCTGTGGTAGCTGTAGTATGCGATCAGGAGAACGGCTGCGAGTATGACGGCAACAAATGAGATAGGGACCATTATTCGTACAAGGCGCCTTCGCCTTAGATGGTGCCCTAAATGGTCGGTTTCAAGAGAAATATAGGTGGTTTCAGCAGTTGGCATGCACGACCTCCTAAAAAGACGGGCCAACCTTAATATGCACCGAAATGTCAATAGGTATAAGACTTAGGTAAGTGCCTGACCGTATGATAATGATAAAGTGCTACTTTATTATGCATTGAGTATATGAAGGTAAGTTCTTGAGTGTCAAGGCAAAAGGACCGCAATACAGGC
>CAZENC010000234.1:0-5194 GCA_964513115.1 uncultured Desulfobacteraceae bacterium
CACCTGTTTGGGGATTTCTTCCTCTCCTGGCCCATTTAAATTTTACCTGAAACTTCCCGAATCTTGAGATACGGACATCTTCTCCCCTGGCAAGCGAACCTTTTATTGTTTCGAACAGGGTATCAACTATGGCGGTTGCGCGCCTGCGGCCCAAAAAAAGGCAATCCATCTCCGGAAACAGGAATCGCTGCCGGCTTTTTCGCCTCGGCTTAAATCGAACCTTCTCTCTGACGCTCTTGACGATATCCCCTTTGGTCAACGTCATGGTCTGCCCTGCTCATTGATTGAGAAATAACCTTGCCTGTTACCTATTTATTGGCAAACAATGACACATCTGTTAAAATTTGTCAAACAATCGAAAATTCAACATGTTTGACAAAAACCAATGAGGCCCTCTTTTCAACCCAGACTGATCAACGATCCCTTTTCAGATCCGGGACTTTTCATCCCGTTTCTCTTTGAGAAAAGGGCCCTGATGTTCGACCTCGGGGACCTGAGTCCCCTTTCGTCAGGAGACCTCCTCAAGGTAACTCACGTCTTTGTTACCCATACTCATATGGACCACTTCATAGGTTTCGACACCCTGCTCAGGATCTTCCTGGGCAGAGAAAAAACCCTTTATCTGTTCGGTCCACCCAATTTTTTCAAACATGTTGAAGGAAAACTGGCAGGTTATACCTGGAATCTTGTTAATGAATTTCAAAACGATTTTATGCTTGAGGTAAGTGAAGTCCATCCGGATAAGATTCTTACAAAAACTTATGTCTGCCGGGACCGCTTCCGGGCCGGAGAGTCTTCCTCATCAAGGCCGCGCACAGGTACGCTTTTAAAAGAGCCTTCCTTTTCAGTCCAAGGTGTCCTGCTTGATCACAGGACACCCTGTCTCGCATTCTCACTTATCGAAAATTTCTACGTAAACATTGACAAACATGCACTAAAAAACCTGGGATTGCCTGTAGGTCCCTGGCTCAACACGCTAAAGTCCGCCATATACAATAAAAAGGACCCTAAAGAGGCCTTTTCCGTAACCTGGCAAGAAAAAGGAACAGGTGTACAGCAAAAAAGTTTCATTCTAGGAGATCTTGTCAAAAGGGTGACCCGAATCTCTCCGGGACAGAAGATCGTCTATATCACAGACGTGTCGGCTGTTCCTGAAAACTCGCGAAAAATGATCGAGCTCGCAAAAGGGGCAGACTTTCTCTTTATTGAAGCGGCATTTCTGGATCGCGAAAAAGAGGTGGCCAGCAGGAAATATCACCTAACGGCAAGAGAGGCCGGGGAACTGGCAAAAAAAGCGGGGGTCCGGCAATTCCGGTTATTCCATTTTTCGCCAAGATATAATAAACGCGCACAAGACCTGCAAGAAGAGGCAATAAGGGCATACGAAAAAACCTGAACGCCTTGCTCAAAGTTTTATCTTGACGAGGAAACCAAGGAAGTTTCTACACAATACATACCTTTTCAGTAACCTTTTCAAATATCTTCGAGAAAGCCGAAACGGACGGGTCAGATAGTAGAACGGAACAGGTAGCGACAGCGCTCCCCCCCAATCCATGGGATTGGGCCTTAGCAACCAAATAAGAAACCATCTTATTTTGTCCTGCCGGCGATCCAAGGATGAAACAAAAAAAAAGCGATTTGCATTTGGAAGGACTTCGATTCCGCTGAAAAACATCTCCTTAACCTTCCCGGCAAGCCTTGTAATTACCGGATCGGTCTTTATTTTACGTAAAATATTTTCCGGAAGCGGTGCCCCCAAGATATTACTTGCCAGGAAGAGACCGAGAAAAAGGATACGCTTTGTGGCGAACACATCGGCTTGCTCAATTATCAGCCCCCAATCCATCTCCTGATGACATCGGATCAGTTCAGCGATGTCGCAGATCCAGATTAGGCGACTCCAGGCATGTCTAGCCCCATGAATGCATAGAAAAAGGATCAAATCTTCCGGAGAAAAGGCCTGGATCATGGTACCGGCAAAGGGTTTTATCTCAAATCGGCCCCATAAATGCCTTGATTTCATTAAAAAAGAACTGGGCCCTGGTAAAAGACCCCAATGAAGATCAACATAATTTTTATAAAGGGGATGCTCAAATTTCCATTCTTGAAAAAAATGGAGATTGGCTGCTTCCTGCGAGGCGCTCATTTGATAATATGACTTATATCCCCTGCCTGTAAGTATTTCCTTTGCCTTATGGACGTCCTGTTTTTGAATCAGAATATCCAGGTCGCTGAATTCTCGAATGCCCAGATTATCGTAAACAAAGGCACCCAGAACAGGCCCCTTTAATGGGGCGGCTATGATACCGTGTGATTTAAATAGCCCCAGAAGACTGAACAGCTCTCCCGTCAGGAACAGATTTTGTCTTACAATGTCGTGAAAGTAATCCCGGAGTTGACCTAAAGCCGTATCCGGCACTTTTCCAGGACAAATATCTTTAAGATGCCGGTACAGAAATGGCATCATGTGGTTCTCACGAGCTGACTGCAACAAATGATCCCAGTTTATCCTCCCCTCGACCAGTGTCTCGATACAAGCACTATTCTCGGGGTCCATCTGACATCGGGCGCAGCAGACAATCAGTTCAGCTTCAGGGCACAGATCATTTATCGCCATTTTGCAGTCTATTACAAATGATATCTTTTTCTACAAGGCACGCCAAGTTTCGCAGATCCGGAAGGCACCGTTTTCTTTTGAGCCTATAAATTGGCACGAGATTTACTAATTTCCCGCACTGGCCAAAATGCTTTGGGTCAGCGGCCGCGTTTTCCCAAAGGTTGAAAATGTATGAGTAGCGCACTAACTCCAGAAGGGCTTCCTGTGATGGGATAGGTTCAAATTCAGGATCCATGCGCGTGCCTTCCGCAATCACGTACAATAGCCTAAGGGGATAACGGGCTTGCTTGAACCCGGGTATTTTACGCAGGGCGCGTTTTTCGAATTGGGGGTGAACCCTGGGCAGTTCCTCAGGCCTATCACCGAGGATACCTACTATCTCCGGCCACAGCTTGATCTGCGGAATCGCCGAAAAAACCATAGGGGCACCTGTGTTATCCACATCAACTGCAACCACATCGTCGGCAACCAGCCCGTATCCGAGCAAATTTAGGGCAGCTATCATGGCGGATTTTCCGGAACCCGACGCCCCTAAAAAAGCAACAACGCCTCCTTCCACTTCAATGGCACTGGCGTGCAGGATCAGGTATTCCCTCTGGTGGAGCAGTACAGCCATGGCCTGACCCAAAATGATCAGGCGCAGTACGTCAGCCTCAATACCCTGTGCCGGATCAATAATGATCTCCCGCCCTCCCTTCACCAAAAAAGTCCCCACGTTTTCCCAAAAAAAGTATGCCTTTTCAGGTGAAGCTATCTCCCAGCCACCCGGGCCACTTGTTTTGGAAAAAGGGAATCTCACCCTCCCTAGACGAATAGCCACATCCCATTTTTTTCTTCCGGCTGGGAGTTCAGGCAAGGGTATGTCTGAAAGGATGCCCAGGCCATAGGCCTTGTAAGTTTTCACAGCGCCACTCATAATGTTTTTTGATCAAGGTGTGGTAGTGGGGTGAACTGTGCAAGGTTTTCCAGGTCGCAGATCAAAACGCCTTTCCGGCTCTCCACCCATGCGTGAGCCTTAAACACCCCATCTATATTGCGTCTGACTCCGATGCGGAGATCGGCCGGAAGGCCAAAACGGGTAAGTAAGCCATGTGTGGCAAGTGCCATGGGAAGGCATGACCCGGTGCCGGGGATATGGCGGCTTGTAACTGAAACAGCCCAGGCAACTTCCTCTACAGAGGTATGATCTTTTCCATGTGATCTGGGCGATGGCCCCAAAAATCGAGCCATCAGGTTTCGAAGCCTCTGAAAGGGGAGCAGCAACAACCCCAGTTTGACAACTGTGAGAAAAAAGGCGGCAGCAACCAGCAAACGCCGGTCATGGAACGAAAGGCGGAATAGTTTAGAGAGCCATTTCATCTCTGATTTCGACAAGCCCCTCGGTTATCAATTGCTGGAGAATCAAAACAAGGTCGCATTCACATTGTTTGGGTTCAACCTCATACTCCTCCAGAATAGCATCGCGCATTGTGTTCATCTTTGCTGGTTTCTGGAGCATATTCCAAATTTTCGCGCCTATTGGGTTCAACCCATAGTAAACACCGTTTTTGAGACTGAGAATAGCGACTTCCCCGTTAAGGTCACAGGATACCTGCTCCCTGGCAGCAACCATAATAGTATCACCTGATATAATAGCATCCATGTGAGCACATATACGGGGCATTTGTTCCTAAAAAAATCGTTTTGAAGAACGCAGAGGGAAACAGATGCCTAAACTCATACCTCGGGGGCCTGAACCCTTTGCGCTCCTTCGAGGTTAACTAATTACAATCTGTGGGGCTTTGTTTGTTTTTCTTGCGGATTTCGTGATCTCTTTGACATCACCATGGACGGTCAGCTCAGGCATAGCATAAAGTTTTTTTCCCCGTGCCTGCTTGTTTTTCTTTTCAAGGGAAGCCTTCTTTTGGGGTTTCATCGTTCTACCTCCTTTTTTAGCACGTAAAATTATAAGAAAAAGTCTTTCCGGTGTCAACCCGCAACGGATCATATAAAGGCTGGCCATCCTTTACCCCAGCACTGATGGGAGGATGCCGTGCTTTCAGACTACCTATTCGGATCAGGCTGTAAACTGCATATCGTAAAGCTGCCGAAAACGTCCTTTTAATGCCAACAACTCGTCACGGGTTCCCGACTCAATAATCCTGCCCCCTTCCATGACAAAGATACGATCCGCCTTGGTTATCGTGCTCAACCTGTGTGCAACGACCAGGATGGTCAATCTTCCATGGAGCTTTTCAATTGCATGCTGCACGAGCCTTTCGCTCTCCGCATCGAGGGCGGATGCAGCCTCATCAAGTATAAGAATAGCCGGTTCAACGAAAATCGCCCTGGCAATGGCTATGCGCTGTCTCTGGCCTCCGGACAAAAGTGTCCCCTGATCGCCAACAACGGTCTCATATCCATTAGGCTGGGCCATAATAAAATCATGCGCATGCGCCTCCTTTGCGGCCGCAATAATATCCCCGGTCAGTTTTTCCGGGTTCCCATAACGGATGTTATTAGCGATCGTGTCATGAAAGAGCAGGGTTTCCTGGTTAACAATCCCTATTTGCCGGCGCAACGACTCAAGCGTCACAT
>CAZENC010000235.1:0-5191 GCA_964513115.1 uncultured Desulfobacteraceae bacterium
GCGGTAGAGTGCTGGACGACTCCCTGCCCAAGTATTTAAACACACCTGAAACCCCCATATTTCGGAAGGGGGAATTTCTGTACGGGTTAAACGCTTCCCATAAGTCGATCAGGGAAAAAGGCAGGGCAGTAATTGTGGAAGGGTACATGGATTGGCTGGCACTGAGAAAGCATGGCATAAAGGATGCCGTAGCTACACTCGGGACGGCGCTTACTGAAAGGCATGTCAGGAAACTTAAGGGGTATGCAGGTGAAGCTGTTATTGTGTTCGACTCTGACGAGGCAGGTAAAACAGCCGCAATAAAAAGCCTGCCCATTTTTTCGAACGAAGGCCTTTCCGTACGGGCTGTCGTTCTGCCGGAGGGGCACGACCCGGACAGTTTTGTAAATGCCAACGGCTCAGCCAGGTTCATGGAGCTTTTGGATCAAGCCCTTTCAATGTTTGACTTTTTTCTAGAGCAGAAGCTGGTTCATAGAGATTCAGATGTGGAAGTAAAGGTCCGCCTGCTCAAGGAGATACTTCCGGTTATGTCGGAGCTTAATGAAAGCACACAACGTTCATTGTATGTGCGACGTCTGTCAGAGTGGATCGGGATCAAGGAGGATGTGCTCTGGGCGCAATTGAGATCCATTGAAAAAAAACATTCCGCGAGTGCCATTGAGTCGGATGTTAAGGGCAGACTGGCATCCTCAAAAGTGGAAAAGAGATTTGACGATCTTCATTTGCTCAATCTGTTGATTCACTACCCGGATGCCGCCTCGAGACTTGTTGACTGCGAATGGAGAATTCTCCTTTCCGATGTAGCCGTTATGGAAATTGTCGACACCTTTTTCCAAAAATACAGTAGAGAGGGTTCGTTCTCACCCCAAGACTTGCTGGAGAGCCTTGAGAGTGATGACGCCCGCAAACAGTACAGCGAGGCACTTGTTGAAGCGCCTCATTACTCGAAACAGGAGGTCGACCTGGCAGTGGCCGAGATTAGGGGAAAGGCGGATCAGAAGGTGATTTCGGAATCCATAAAAAAGGCAAGGGGAGACGCCGAAGCCTTGAATCAAATTCTTGAATTAAAAAGGAGCAAAGACCACTGAGTACCAAGGAGGTAGGAGTTAGGTAGGTAGCGATCTATTCGGGCCGAGACGAAAAAGCCGAGTGCTGGTCGCTTATAGCCGAATACTCCATTAAATACTGGCTTCCAGGAGGAAAAGCATAATGAGTAAAAATACAGACATGGGGAATTTGAAGCGGCTTATCAACATTGGTAAGGACAAGGGTTATATCACTTTTGAAGAGCTGAATGATGACCTGTCAGATGAAATTGTCTCCTCCGAAGAAAATATTGATGACCTCATGATGATGTTTGAGGAACTGGATATCATGGTGATAGATGAGGACTCAAGGCAGGAGATCGAAAAGGCCAAAGGTAAGAAGAAAAAGAGGGTAAAACCTGAAGAGAGAGAGAATTCACGTTTAGAGATTGCGGAAAAGCCGTCTCGCGTTTCTGATCCGGTAAAGATGTATTTGAAAGAGATGGGCTGCATCTCTCTTCTGACCAGAGAAGGGGAGGTGGAGATTGCCAAGAGGATCGAGGCCGGCGAGAAAAGTGCCTTGAGTGCGCTTTTGGACTGCAGTGTTGGCGTCGAGCATATTATTGATTTGGGGAAAGCGCTAAAGGAGGATCTGATCAAGCTGAAAGATGTGATAAACGACCTGGAAGACGACGATAATAATTATATGCAGTTGGGCGAGAGGAAGGAGTCTCTTTTATGTTTGATTGATCAAATTGAGGGACTGCATGAAGAAATTCGCTTAAAAAGGAGAGAGCTATCAAAGAAACGAATCTCTGAAAAAAAGAAGAAGAGTCTTTCGGCCAAGATAAAAAAGGACCAGAAGAAGATCATGGAACTGGTGAATTCCTTCAGCCTGGAAAAAGGGCAGCTTGAATTGATGGTTCAAAGATTTCAAGATCTCTTGGCAGATACAGAGCAGGCGGAAAAGGATATGGCTACATGCATGTTAAAGGCCGGTGGCAAGTCCATTTCTTATCTTAAGAGATGCTTGTCCAAGGCGCCAAAGTCTGCAAAAGATGATCAGGTAATATCTCCTATTGGTTTATCCAAAAACGAACTCTTAGCGTTAAAGATGAAAGCGGAGAACGCCCAAAAAGGCGTCAAAAATGTCAAGGAACGAACGAACATGACTCCCCGGCAGTTGAAAGCAAGGCTAAAGAGAATAGAGGGAAGCGTCGAAAAGGCAAAATTCGCCAAGTCTGAACTTATTGAGGCCAACTTGCGACTGGTTGTCAGTATTGCAAAGAAATATACGAATAGAGGCCTCCAATTTCTTGATCTTATCCAGGAAGGAAATATTGGATTGATGAAGGCCGTTGACAAATTTGAGTATCAGCGGGGTTACAAATTCAGCACTTATGCCACTTGGTGGATCAGGCAGGCTATAACCAGGGCCATTGCGGATCAGGCGAGAACAATTCGAATACCTGTTCATATGATTGAAACAATAAATAAACTTATACGAACCTCGCGTTATCTCGTTCAGGAGCATGGTAGAGAACCGACCCCCGAAGAGATTGCCCAAAAAATGGAGTTTCCGTTGGAGAAGGTAAGGAAGGTGCTAAAGATCGCAAAGGAACCAATCTCTCTTGAGACCCCCATCGGTGAAGAAGAAGACAGTCACCTTGGAGATTTTATAGAGGACAAAAAGGTCCTTTCTCCCGGGGATGCCGTTGTCAACTTTGGCTTGGCGGAGCAGACCAGAAGAGTTCTGAGGACACTGACACCCAGGGAGGAGAAAGTCCTCAGAATGAGATTCGGCATTGGGGAGAAAGCGGATCATACATTAGAAGAAGTAGGCCGTGATTTTAGTGTGACCAGGGAGCGTATCAGACAGATTGAGGCCAAGGCCTTGAGAAAACTGAGACACCCCAGCAGAAGCAGAAAGCTGAAAAGCTTTGTAGAAGCTAAAGACCGTTGAACTGTTAGACAGAATTTTTCTTGACAAATTATTATTGAGTGAGCATCCTGATATAATATGTTGGTGGATATTGTTCCGGGCCCATAGCTCAGCTGGAAGAGCCACCGGCTCATAACCGGTAGGTCCCTGGTTCGAACCCAGGTGGGCCCACCAGGGGTTAATCATTTATGATGTCCTCTAAGACTTCACTGAAGGCATTTTGCCTGCAAGTCAATACAATTAGGGCGCACCTTTTAAGAGTGCGCCCTTTAATTTGATAACCTCGTAAAAAGTCGCTCTGGGCCTTTTCACTCGGCGGGGAAGGGCGCCCCCTCCCCCGCCATTTGAAGTGAATTCAAATGGCTCCACCCTCACCACAGGCCGGGGCTTACCCGCCCTCGGCCTGTTGACGGACTTTTTGCGAGTCCGTCAAATTTGGTGGGGTCCCTTTTTTTGTCAGAGGCTTGTTGAAAGAAATCGGAAAACAGGATTATGAATTTTTGACAAAGAGGTGGAATTTCGTCTAACATGATTCCCAAGCTAAGAAACATTCTAGATCTGCTGGAGGAGATGGCTCCTGCTCGATTGGCCGAGCCATGGGACAACTCGGGCCTCCAGGTGGGATCTTATTCTCAAAAGATAAAAAAAATTTTTGTTGCCCTTGACGCGACACCAGAGTCCCTGCAGTCTGCTTGCAGGCATAATGCACAGTTGTTGCTTACCCACCACCCCCTTATTTTCAAGCCAATATCACGGTTTGATATTGACACTTTTCCCGGAAATATAATTCTTGAAGCTGGTAAGAAGGGGGTTTCCGTAGTCGCTGCTCATACCAACCTGGATGTGGCGAGGAAAGGCATTAATTATATCCTGGCAGATCTCTTAGGTCTACAACGTGTGGAAGTCTTACAGGAGAGGAACGGATTCGAGGGCGCGGGTTTGGGGAGGATCGGGGATCTACGGAAATCAAATACGTTGTCAGAGGTGTTAAAAAAATTGAAAGGTATCCTCGGTGTCGAAAAGTTGAGGGTGGTCGGCAGGCATGATCTCAAGATCAGTCGGATTGCCGTAGTAGGGGGCTCTGGCGCAAGCCTGGTATCCCTTGCCTCTCAAAAAGGGGCTGACATGCTTCTAACTGGGGATGTTGGTTATCATCATGCGATGGAGGCCGAATCTCTAGGAATTGTCTTGATTGATGGCGGACATTTTCATACAGAAAAGGCGGCCTTCACGATTTTTGCGAAGCGTCTTGAGAAAATGATTAGGGACAGGGGCTGGGATAGCAAAGTGGAGGTGAACGATGATGAATGCGATCCCGTGAGCTATTCTTAAGGACGGTGAAAATTTTGCCGGGTAATGTTCCTGCAGACGCAAAGATGATTCTGATTGTCAAATATGTAATACATAGCAGCCATACATAAATTATAATAATATGAGGTGAAAAATTGGATCAGAGGATGACGTCGCTGATAGGCCTCCAGAACTGCGATAATCGCATAATGGATATTCAAGCTAAGAAGGAGGAAGGGCCTTTGAAAATCCAGAGACTCAAGGAAGTTTTGGATGAAATGGACAAGCGGTTGGAGGCAGACATCGAAAAATTTGAGGAATCCAATCGAAAGAGGCGGGAAGTTGAGCAGGACATTGAGGAAATAGAGAACCGAATAGAAAAGAGCAACGAAAAGTTAACCAACATAAAATCAAACAAGGAATATCAGGCGGCATTAAAGGAGATAGAAGGATTAGGCGTTAAAAAGTCGCTTCTGGAAGATAAAGCGATTGATATTATGGAGGAAAGCGAGATACTTGAAAAGAGAAATATCGCCACCAACACGGAAATGGAGAAGTTTAAAGAAGAATTTGAAAGGGCTCGTGACGAGATATTGGAGGAATTGAAGGCTCTGGATCAGGAGCTTGTAAACCTGGAAAAGGAGCGGGAGCGTTTTTCACGGCTAATTGATAGCGAGCTGCTAAAAAGTTATGATCATATTAAGAAACATAGAAGAGGAGTGGCTATTAGCCCAGTTATCAAGGGTATATGCCAAGCCTGCCATATGGGTATTCCGCCGCAAAAGTTCAATGAATTGATTCGCGGCGGAGAGTTGATGAACTGCCCACATTGTATGCGCATAATCTATTGGGGTGAAGATGAAGGGTTAAAGGAGGTTGTTGAGAAAGGTTGAGCGGGCATGTTAGAGTAGAACAAACGGCCGCTGCCTTGCCA
>CAZENC010000236.1:0-5156 GCA_964513115.1 uncultured Desulfobacteraceae bacterium
CCTGCCAAAAGATGTGCGGGAAAGGATGGCAAAAGGTGTAGAGGACTTTGTTTATGAACTGCTGACCAATGTCTTTAATTCAGGGGATACAGCACCCCTGGCAATTGACGCAATTCTCAAGGCAGACTCCTATAATCTCGGTCCAAAGGCCACACAAATTGAAGACCCTGCCGAATGGACAGAGGCCAAAATCCGTGAGCGAGCAGCCGGTCTGAATGCGGACAAAGGGTCGGCAGGAGATTTTGATGACTGAAAAAGGTTCACATCTCTGGGTCAAGGACATTACGGAGAACAACAACGTAAGTGGTTGTTACCTGGTGAAGGAAAAAAAGGCGGGGACAACCCGGAAAGGCGATCCTTTTCTCAGCCTTGTCCTGGCAGACCGAACCGGAGAGGTAGAAGCCAGGATATGGGAGGGCGCTGATGAGCTTTCCCCCCTGTTTTTTGAGGGGGATATTGTTCAAGTAGAAGGACATTCCAGTTCATATAGGGGAAAGCTCCAGATCATTCTTTCCAACCTTGAGGCATCAAATTTAGATGTGGATCCAGCCGTCTTTTTGGAATCGACCACCAACGATGCTTCAGAAATGATGAAATCCCTCAGGAAAATCCTAAGAAAGGTGAAGAACGTGCATCTTAGGGGTCTGATTGACCGGTTTCTGGGAGATCCGGAGTTTGTATCCGGGCTTGAAAAGGCGCCGGCCGCCAAGAATTTTCATCACAGCTATCTGGGCGGTCTACTGGAACACACCCTTTCCGTCTGCCGGATGGCGGTAAATGTAGCCGAGCATTACCCGCAATTGGACAGTGACCTGCTTTTGACGGCAGCGTTTCTGCACGATATAGGAAAGATTAAGGAATTACAGTTCGATCTGCATATAGATTATACGGACCAGGGCAGACTGATCGGTCATGTGGTCTTGGGAGTTACCATGCTGGACAAAAAGTTAGGTGAATTAAAGGAATTCCCCGAGGACCTGGCGGTCCGACTGAAACACCTGATAATCAGCCATCACGGCCAGTACGAATTCGGCTCTCCCAAAAGACCAAAATTCTTGGAGGCTTTTGCCCTTCATTTGATTGATGATCTGGATGCAAAAATCAGCGGCCTGGGCCGTTTCATGGATAAAGACCAACAAGAAGGGGCATGGACAGATTTCAATCGATTGTTTGAGAGATATTTCCTGAAGGGAGTTATTGCTCCTCCCCTTGAAGAGAAAACAGGCGAAAACAAAAAAACAGACAAAAGTCAGGCTACTTTATTCTCTTTCTAATCAGGCCCTTTAACCATTGGGACAAACCGGACAGGCATCACCTCTTTTGTCTCAAGTTTCCCCTTTTTCTTAACGGCCCTGACTAATCTCTGAATAGCCCCTGCTCTGCCCACCGGGATGATCATCCGACCACCATCATTTAATTGTTGTACCAGGGCCTCTGGAATCTGTTCGGGTGCGCAGGTCACAATTACGGCATCAAAGGGCGCCTTTTCCGGCCATCCCTTGTAACCATCTCCGATTTTTACATGTATGTGCTTATAACCCAGCATCTCAAGTGTCTGTCGAGCCCTTTTCCCGAGTTCTTCGATAATCTCAATAGTATAGACCTCTGCGACGAGCTCTGCCAGGACGGCGGCCTGGTACCCGGAACCAGTGCCAATTTCAAGGACCTTGTCATAAGGTTTGAGATCAAGGGCTTCTGTCATAAAGGCCACGACATACGGCTGTGATATAGTCTGACCCTGTCCGATTGGCAGGGGATGATCCCTATAGGAAAAGGCCCGGTACTTCTCAGGCACAAAAAGGTGCCTGGGCACCTTCCTCATAGCCTCTAACACCTTGGGATCCTCTACCCCCCTGGCCATGATCTGCTGCCTTACCATATCCTCTCTGAGACTAGAATATTCATTCGGTTCAAGCGCCGAAATTGTCTGGGGTAACGCTAAAACCGACATACAAAAAAAGAAAAAACATGGTATTCTTTTCATTGCCTTCACCTAATAATGTTTGCCCTGAAAATACCCTTGCGGCCAGATTTATCACAGGGGATCGAAGGAAAATTAACAGGACCATTGATTTGGGATACAGGAAAGTGATAGCTCTTGAGCATGAAATCATGGCACTCTTGAAAGAGGATATTCAGTAAAGAATCCCCATCCAAAGGGCTGGGGCCTTATTCCTTGGTATAGGCAGCATGGCTTTGAAACCTTTTCTTCGGTTCCGAGCCTCCCGGCCTGGTCTTTTCTACGACTTATCTACGGGGGATTCTTGCCCCCTCCGCATTCCCCTCGGCAAGCTCGGGGCTGCGGTTTCCCCCGCTGATAAGTCGTGAAACCGACGGCGGCCTACCGCCAGTCACTCACAAAAGGCCTCAAAACCATGCTGCAGTCCTATGTAATGAGTAATGCCAGCATAGGTGGCCTTTAAAAACAGAGGCACCCATAGGGGTGTTCCATTAGTGTCTTGTATCACAAATTCGCATACTTAAATCATTTAGTCTCTAAGCCTTTTTATAGCCATCCTCATATTGAGGCTAAGGCTCATGGCGCAAGGCGCACGGTGCGAGGACTATGAAATGTATGCTCTCTTTCTGTTCCTTCGGCCTAATGCCCTATGCCTTTTGCCATCTCAATAGTTCTCCGGCCTTTTGTCTGTGATCAAGCATGTTTTGTCCAGCAATAAAAGATACGGACTGCGAGTACATCCTTATGGGAGGCGAAGGTATGAGACTCTTCGAAAGAGAGCATCTTCCGGATAAAACTCCTCTGGCCTGTGCTGCGGTCCGAGTCGTGGTCTGCACGGCAACGGCCCAATGGAATCCACTTCCTTCCGTTCCAGCAGACCGCAGGGAGGGCCGCTTCCAGAGTAGAAGTAGATGCGGACTGGAGAAGAGTGTCATGCCAAGCCGTTTGAACTGAATCCTTTCGGGAAGCGAAGGTATGGGACTCTTCGAGCAGATTTAAATTTTTGGGCCAGGTCCGGTCAGTTTGCGATCAAAAAAACCTCTTTTGTACCGGGCCGTTCTCTTCCTTTATCTGAATTCCGAAATGGCTGTAGGCCCGTTTTGTAGCGACTCTTCCCTGGGTAGTCCTCTTGATAAAGCCCTGTTGAATCAGGAAGGGCTCATATACATCTTCCAGTGTATCCTTCTCTTCGCTTACAGCCGCTGAAAGGCTGCCTAAACCTATAGGCCCGCCATCGAACTTTTCAATAATGGTCAATATTATGTGTCGGTCCATCTTGTCCAGTCCCTGTTCGTCCACCTCTAACATATCTAAGGCCCGGCTCGCCGTTTCCCTGGTAATAATGCCATCTGCCTCCACTTCAGCATAGTCCCGTACTCTTCTTAAAAGCCTGTTGGCCACCCTTGGTGTGCCCCTAGCCCTTTTGGCTATTTCAAAGGCACCCTCCTTCCTAACGGGTAATTCCAGAAGTTTGGCGGACCGTATTATGATCTCCTGGAGATGCTCCGGCTCGTAAAAATCCACACGCAGGCTCACTCCGAAACGATCCCTCAAAGGAGGTGTCAAAAGTCCTGCTCTGGTAGTGGCGCCCGCCAGGGTGAATGGAGGCAATGGAATTTTCATGGTCCGTGCTGAAGGGCCCTGTCCGATAATGATATCGAGTTCGTAATCCTCCATGGCCGGATAAAGGATTTCTTCAACAACGTGATTCAGCCTGTGGATTTCATCAATGAAGAGAACATCCTTGGGCTGAAGGCTGGTCAATATGGCTGCGAGGTCCCCGGATTTCTCAAGGACCGGACCGGAGGTACTTTTGATGTTGACATTAAGTTCGTTTGCAATGATATGGGCAAGGGAGGTTTTACCCAAACCAGGACTGCCATGGAATAGGACATGATCCAGGGCCTCCGAACGGCCCTTGGCCGCTTCAATAAATACGCGGAGATTCCTCTTCATCTCTTCCTGACCCACGAATTCTTCAAGCGTATTTGGCCTTAGACTTATCTCCGCCGGGATTTCATCGGCCTGTGGTTCGGGATCTGTGATTCTCTCTTCCATAGGTCGCTACCAAAAGAATTCCTATAATAGTTCATCAGTTAAAAGACCTTGAGACAGGATAACAGGATATATTTTGATTTATAGGATAATTAATCCAGTTCATCCTGTTTATCTTGTCAAAAAAAAGCTGGACTATTACGAATTGCTTTAAGCCAGCAACTTCAAGGCCTCCTTTATCAATCCTTCAATGGACATCTCTCTGATCACAGACTGTGCTTTTTCAATGGCCAGTCCGGCCGACTTACGTGAATAACCCAGATTCAGGAGGGCGGATAATGAATCATCTATGAGCCTTTTGTCCGCAGCCGCCGTTACAGGCTCCAAAGGGATTTCCTCGCGGCCAAGAATCTGTGTGGCCCGATCTTTCAATTCCAGTGCAATTCTTTCAGCCGTCTTTTTCCCAACGCCGGGTATAGCCTGCAATCGAACAGCATCTCCCCGGGCCATGGCCTTTAACAGGTCCTGTGGACCAATCCCGGAAAGGATATTGACGGACAGCTTTGGGCCGATCCCGGAAACGGAGATCAACATCAAGAAAAGTTCCTTTTCAAGTCTTGTAGAAAAACCGAACAGGATCAGGGCATCTTCCCTGACATGGGTGAAAATATTAAGGTTTACCCTTTCGCCTGTTTCCGGAAGGGCGTAAAAAGTCGAAAGTGGCACAAAGACTTCATAGCCTATTCCGCCGGCTTCAATTATCACTGACTGGGTTGATTTCTTGAATAACTGGCCGCTTAGATGTGCAATCATTTTTCCGATCTAATCAACAGTACCTGTAATATCCTCAAATCTCGCCCAGTTCAGGTGGCAAATTGCTGTTGCCAGGGCGTCCGAGGTGTCCAGATTCGGTATATTTTTCAAATTGAGGATAATCTGAACCATAGAGCGAACCTGCTCTTTACTCGCCCTGCCGTAGCCAACTACCGACTTTTTAATCTCAAGGGGTGAGTATTCAAATATCTTAACGCCACAATGAACAGCCGCAATCAGTACAGCGCCCCTGGCGTGGCCGAGCTTCAAGGAGCTTTTGACATTTTTGGCATAGAACAGGTCTTCGATGGCCATCTCCCCGGG
The DNA here is from genome assembly GCA_964513115.1 of uncultured Desulfobacteraceae bacterium. Classification (GTDB taxonomy): domain Bacteria; phylum Desulfobacterota; class DSM-4660; order Desulfatiglandales; family Desulfatiglandaceae; genus JAFDHL01. Next base: position 5,093 of record CAZENC010000236.1, read on the forward strand.
GCGGTATTGCTCCAGGATCTCCACCGTAGCCTGAAAAATAAAATGGATTCTGTCATAGAAAGGG
>CAZENC010000237.1:0-5147 GCA_964513115.1 uncultured Desulfobacteraceae bacterium
AATTATTCCATAATTTACCAATAGCATCCCAATGTCTTGTATCATAAATCCGTGTGCTTGAAAAATGTAGTCCGCAGTCTCTGATCCACCATCAAGGCATCATCTGCTGCGTTACCTTCGATCGCTCCTCCTTGTGGCGTATTTCTCATACGCCTCAGTCGTCGCTCCTCGGTGCCTTGCATCTAATACCCTGCTGGTGATCAGGAATCCTTCAAAAATACCTGATATAAATGAATATATTCAAACTTGACGGTGGACTTAGGGCAGTTCTTCTTATGCAAATTGGTCAAATGACCTTGAAAAGAGAGAGGAAATCCAATAGGATTTACAAAGACGGCACAAGAAAAGGAACCCTTGAAAGGAATAATGCTCCCGGACATGGAACACGTATCTACAGGTCTTGACCGAATTCGCGAAGGTGAATGGAAAAAGCTGAAGGGGTATAACCTGGGCCTTCTTGCAAATCAGGCCTCCCTGGATAGCAAGTTGAATACGGCCAGGGAAGTCATTGAAAGTCTACTTCCCGGCCAGTTGAAGGCCCTTTTTGGCCCCCAGCACGGTTACGGGGGTGAAGACCAAGACAATATGGTTGAAACGGACCATTCTTCGGATAAGGCATTGAACATCCCTGTCTACAGCCTGTATGCTGAAACGAGAGATCCCCTTGACCAAATGCTTGATGGTCTGGACTTTCTTATCATCGACCTGCAGGATGTGGGAACAAGGGTTTATACCTTCGCCTCAACCATGTTGAACTGTCTCAGGGCTGCGGCAAGGTGTGGAAAGAAGGTCCTTGTCCTGGACCGACCAAACCCGCTGGGCGGAGAGGTTGTAGAGGGCAACCTGCTTAAGCCCGAGCTGTATTCGTTTGTGGGGCCTTACAGCTTACCAATGCGGCATGGTTTTACATTGGGGGAGATGGCCCGTGTATTTGACCACGTATACGAACTAGATTGCGATCTGGAGATCGTACTTATGTATGGCTGGCGACGGGAGATGTTATGGAAAGAAACCGGGTTGAGATGGATTATGCCTTCACCCAACATGCCTTTCGTGGATACAGCCTTGGTATATCCGGGACAGGTAGTCTGGGAGGGGACCAACCTCTCGGAGGGAAGGGGAACTTGTCGTCCTTTTGAGATCTTTGGGGCACCCTGGCTTGACCCGGATGTAATCAAACGAAGGCTGGACCCTCTGACCACAACAGGGTGTTATCTCCAGGAATATAAATTTCGTCCTACATTCCACAAGTGGGATGGGGCGATCTGCCGGGGATTCATGATACATGTGCTTGATCCCCATATTTTTCGGCCTTATAGTACCTCGGTCGCGCTTATGAAAAGTGTGATGGATATTTATAGGAGTAGTTTTGAATGGAAAAAACCGCCCTATGAATACGAATATAAAAAAAAGCCCATCGATTTGATCGTGGGCGATTCATCAGTCCGTCATGACTTGGAGTCCGGTGCCTCACTGTCCCATATAACGGACAAATGGAGCGAAGATCTGGAATCTTTTATCACGTGGAGGAGGCCTTATCTTCTTTACAAATAAATGCCATCTTTCCAAAGACCTGGTAAATATTTGTAATGGTCCTGCTAAAATATTTTTCGGGGGTTGGAGCGATTTTGAGGTTTGAACCGGGCGTACGGGAGCGGATCGTTTCACATTTTGTCAGGAGGGTATTGTCAGGGTGCTCCCATAGTTTTGAGGAGAGATGCACCCACCTCGAGGTAGTTTTTACCAAGTTTTTTGACAATATAGGATTTGACGCTCTCGGAGTTCATGGCCATGATAAGGAGTTCCTTGATCAGTTTCCTTTCCTCCTTGTTAAGCATCAATAACGCTCCTGTCTTGTCACTCAGTTCAAAATCGGCGCTCTTTTTTTTATCATCTGTGTTCATCACTTATTTTTTTTGCCCGCCACTGATCCATCTGTCAATAGCTTCCTTATCAAACCGCCAGACCCTTCCTATCCTTATGGCAGGAATCTTGCCTTCCGCCGCATATTTGCAGATAGTGATCTCGTGCAATTTAAGATACTTAGCCAGCTCTTTGGTTGTCATAATCTCCGGCATAATATACTCCTCTGTTTTTATATTTAATTTAAGGGCTTACCACCATGCTGAGCAATGTTAGGAAACCACTTACAATTATTTTTAATACCTAAAAACTTTAAAGTCAATAAAAAACCTGTTAATAGTGAATAAAAATATCTTAACTTCATATATTTGATTTGTATTGAATTTTTCCAAGTTCTATTCTGAAAGATTAAGATTAGATGCCGGTTATAAAAGCCAAAAGAGCAATCCTTTTTATTATTATGTTGTTCGTATGCCTGTCATTGGCACGCGAATCTTTCAATAAGGTGAAATTCGTTAGTGATGGTGATACGATTGTACTTGATAGTGGAGAAACAATTAGGTACCTGGGCATAGACGCACCTGAGATTGATCGAGAAGGAGGAAAAAGCGAGTTTTTGGCCGAAGCCGCGCGAGATTTCAATTTCAGTTTGGTTAAGCGTGCCAAGATAAGACTGGAATATGATCAGGAAACAAGAGATCGATATGGACGCATTCTGGCCTATGTGTTTTTAGAAAAGGGCGATATGGTAAATGCGCTTCTGGTCCGGAACGGGTTGGCCCATGTCATGCTGAAGCTCCCAAATGTCAAATACAGGGCCCTTCTCCTTGACTGCCAGCACGAGGCTATGAAAAAAAGGCTTGGAATTTGGAGCAGGCCAGCCAAGAAGGAGGAGAAGTTCTATTTAGGAAACAGGAATTCTTATAGGTTTCATCACCCCGGCTGCCCCTTTGCTAAAAAAATCTCTCGACAGAATGTTATACGATTTATGTCCCGTTATGATGCCTTCTGGGAAGGATACAGTCCATGCAAAGGATGCAGGCCTTAAAATCAGGAAATATATCCTTTGAAAATGGGCGCCGGATTGCGAGAAATTCTCTTTACTCGTTGAACAAGGTCTTTTTGATTACGGCCTTGTTATATGCACCAATTATATCCCTGCGGGTCAAAACCCCTAATAACACTGAAGAATTATCTTTATCAACGACAGGCAGAATAGAAAAATCTTTTGAGGTAATTTTCTCCAAGGCGCTGTAAAGATTGTCATCACTTGATACGGTCACCACGTTCAACGTGGCAAGATCTTTGGCCACAATAAGGTCTTTTAGATTTTCGTCAGAGACGGCATCATGATAATCAAGGAACGAAAGAATCCCCGTCAGATTCCCCTCTTTATTTACAATAGGAAAGCTGTTGTGTTTACTCTTAGATATTTTTTCGGAGAATTCTCTCAGGCTTAAACTTTCAGCTATGGTCTCGGGTTGAGGATTCATTACATCCATCACAGGCATTGACTTCAAAATATTGACCTCTTTGCCACCCCTGATATTTATTCCCCTCCTTGCCAGTTTTAGGGTGTAAATGGATTCCTGTAATAACTGGCTGCTCGCCAGATAACTGATAATGCATGCAATCATAAGTGGGAGGATAATTTTGTAGTCACCGGTCATCTCAAAGAGAATTAATATGGCACTCATGGGGCCATGGGTGGTACCGCTCACCACGGCCCCCATACCGACGATGCTATAGGCCCCTGAAGAGGCTGTTACTCCGGGCAAAACAGCATGAGCCAATGTTCCGAAAACCCCCCCTGCCATAGCTCCCATGAAAAGAGAAGGGGCAAAAATGCCTCCGGAACCTCCTGAACCGATGGTAATGGATGTGGCCAGAATTTTACACACGGCCAATGAAAGCAAGAGCCACCAAGAAAGATTGCCAATAAGAGCCAGGTCTATTGTGCCGTAACCCACACCCAAAACATGGGGAAAAACAAGTCCCATAGCACCAAGGACAAAACCGCCAAGCGCAGCTTTAAGGTAATCCGGGAATTTTATGGCGTCGAAAAGGTCTTCCAACCGATACAGAACGGAAGTAAAACTTACGGCCACCAGGGCGCAAACCAGACCAAGCATAACGTATAAGGGGAATTCCCAGGCGCTGATTAATTCATAGGCAGGGACGACAAATGCCGGGGCATCACCGAGGAAATGGCGGGAGACAGCTGTAGCAACAACCGAGGAAATAACAATCGGGCTGAACGTGGCAAGGCCAAAATCGCCGAGGACAACCTCAAGGGCAAACATGGAGCCGGCTATAGGGGCATTAAAAGTGGCGGCAATACCAGCGGCTGCGCCGCAACCCACAAGGGTCCTGATCCGATCAGCGGATATCTTGAGCATCTGTCCTATGGTCGATCCAATGGCGGAGCCGATTTGAACGATCGGGCCCTCCCTTCCAACGGAGCCCCCGGTTCCGATACAGATGGCAGATGCCAGAGACTTTATCAAAACGATCCGCTTTCTTATTATTCCGCTTCTCAGGGCAACTGATTCCATAACTTCCGGGACACCGTGCCCTTTTGCCTCCTTGGCAAAAAAATAGACGAGAGGGCCTACAACCAATCCGCCCGCAGCTGGAATCCATAACCTGAGATACCATGGGGTCGACTGGGCCAATTGAAGCAGATTGCCGTCACTCCCATAAGAGATCGTCTGAAAAAGGAGTATAAGATAACGAAAGCCGACCGCTCCAATGCCGCCGGCCAAGCCGACAAGAACAGCCAGTATGGCCATTGTTGTATGCTCGTTAGTTTTTAACAGTTTGAGGATTCTGTATTTGGGGGGGCATATTTGGTTCACTTGTATTTGGAGGGATATTTCAAATTGCTGCTACGCGAGTAAGTGTTTGAAGGATTTCTCATTTTTAGAAGCAAACGTATATGTTCTCAGTTCTTTGTATCCGTTCAGGTCGCGAGACCTGTTTCTACAATTTCTATTTCATTGTCCTGAGTTTGGTCTCGGCAATTTTGGCTTCATTGGAATTGGGATATTGTTTTATAACTTTTTTTAGCAGGAGTCTAGAGCTGGTCTTGTCCTTTATTTCGTAAAATGCAAGTGCCTGCCTGATCATTGCATTAGCAACCTTGTTTCCATTTGGGTATTTTTTAATGACCTCCTGGTATGACAGAATCGCCTTCTCGTACTGCTTCAGGGTCAAATAACATTCACCGATCCAGAACTGTGCATTATCTGCCAGGTCCGACTCAGGGTATTTCTTAAGAAAAT
>CAZENC010000238.1:0-5136 GCA_964513115.1 uncultured Desulfobacteraceae bacterium
CAATGCCTTCATCAATTCCTCGCCCAAAGTGTTCTACGCCTGCTTCCATATCAATAATTGCGATCTCTTTTTCACCGAGACGAAGTTTTTTCAAAAATTCCCGGTTTAACACCCCCATGGGGCAGGCGCATCCTTCAAATGCCTGGAGGATTTTTCCTATGCTGACCAGCGCAAGACCGTTCCTTCTGATTAGATGCTGAGAGGGAATATCCTTAATGGAAAAATAATTTTCTGACAGTATGTTGGGGCCTGACATCTTCTTTTTCAGTTTTTTCTTTCCTCCTACAAGCTCCATAAGCGGGACAGGGGGAGTTTCAAAACCAAGCATTTTGAAAAGCCCCGAATTTGATTCATCAGAATCTACTACAATAACCCCCAAACCCCTGGATATGGCCTGATTGGCCAGCAAACTGGTTAAAGCGCTTTTCCCGCTGCCTCCTTTTCCGCAAACCGATATTTTCATTTGCTTATCCTCTTTTTATTGGTTCCAAAATATTTATTATTCACAGGATCTGTATTTTGCAGGTGCGACCTCCGGACCCGAAAGACGGCGGCCGGGAACTCTGGAACTTTGAACCCGTAAACGGTTACAAAACAGATTTATCACCAGAGGCGTATCAATTTTTTCCCGTCCTTGAGTTCACCCCTTATTTTTTCCATGTGGCGTAAGGCGGCAATATCCCTTTCAAGATCCGTATCTTTTATCTGAAGCCTTCCACATAGGTCCTTTCCTTCCTGGGGACCCTCATCCTGAAGGATTTCAAGTATTTTTTGCTGAACAGGGCTAAGGTTAATTTCGGAACTACCATTTTTCAAAAACGTCTTGGCGCTATGAACAGCCCACGGGTCACATGCCCTTGGCGGTGAAAGAAGATCCATGTAGCAATCCTCACAGAGGACCTGCCCATGTAGCCCCATTTCTTCTCCCTCCAGTATGACACTTTTGCATCGCTCACATTCCATAACTTATTTTCCACACGCATCCATTACCTGAACATTGAAATCGGGCCCCGATTGCCCCCTTTCCAAGATTCGGGCTTATACTTAGTAGTAAAGACCGATGGCCGAAGAGAAAGGGCCTCTTGCGGGCATTCCTGAACACAGCGAGCGCATCCGATACATATGTGCGTTTCGACCCGTGCGCATTCATCCACGGCAATTGCCCCTGCGGGACAAACATCCTTACAGATTCCACAACCCACGCATTTTTCCGCATCAACAAAGGCCTTCCATTGGGAAGCCGCAGGGGCACCCTTCTGAATCTGGTTGATTCGCATTTCCAGAAAATCAAGTCTGACTTGAATCTCACCGGCCCTTGTTTTCAGTTCCTGAAGTTCTTCTTTACGGCTCATTTTATGCTTTATTCCTTTTCTGGTGCACAATCTAATCTATTGGTAACGTTCAAAAGTGTTTGCATCAACAACAATTTTTTCATCTTTGCGAAGGCAATGCGAGTTTCTGAAAGTGCTTATTCATGCCTGCATGTTCCTCCCTCTGAGCATGGGGGTCTCTCACAGCGTTCCTCGCGACCGCAGCAGGTCCTGCCCGGAGCATGTTCCGATATTCCACCCATAAACGAAGCAACTGACAATATCCTCTCCATCTCAGTGCTTCCGCACTCTTTGCAAGCGATAATTTCATCCTTTCCCATACCGATTAGATATTCGGATGTGGCCCCGCATGCCTTGCATCGATATTCATAAATCGGCATTTTAATCCTCCTTTACACTTGTTCCAAAAAACAGCGCCCTTCCCACCTGGAGGGTTGCTAATGTCTGATTCGTCAGCTCGGGCAGGATGTTCCACCTATGTTGGATTTATCCGCCCCTCTGGCTATCCATTCCAAAAACCTTCCTAGAAATCCCGAGTTCCGGGACTCCTTTCGAGAGAGTGTTGACTGCGAAACCGGCTTACGATCAATAGATTTGTCCGCATATCTCCTATCCGGAGGTTTATTCCTCATTGGTTTTCCCCCCGTTTTTAAGCATGTCCTCTTTGTGGCTCCGGTGATGTTTTACTTTTTTACGTTTATTTATTTTGAAGCGATGCTAATAATCCACAGAAGGAAAAAGTTTTCTGTCCGTATGGGGCAGAAACATTGCCGCCACATATTCATCCATAAAGGGCTGATAGGTGGAAAGTTCGATATTTGTCATTCCTTTTGCTATTTGGATGGTCCGCTCATGGGCATGGCTTGACAAAAGGGCCATGCGGGCCCCCATAAGCGAACTGTTGCCCACAAACTGTATTCTCTCGGGATCAATATCCGGTAACAATCCGATGCCCACGGCCCTCGGAATATTAAGATAACTGCCAAATCCACCCGCGACAAAAAAAGTATCTATATCCTCAAAGCTCAAACCGACATAATCAATAAGGGACTTTATCGCGGCAAACACAGCACCCTTGGACCTGATAAGATTGCCGATATCGGATTCCGTGATTGTCAGATCCTTCCCGGTTTCTGTTTCATGAGAATCGGCAACAATAAAATGGGCCTCTCCGTCTACTTCTACGATCCTCTCGTGCTCATTGGAAAGATTAAACTTTCCCTCCCCGTCAATTATCCTGTTCCTTGCGAGTTCATAGATACAATCAATCAGACCGGATCCACATATACCTCTTGGTTTGGCCTTTCCAATAGTCTGATATATTACTTTGCCATTCTCTATTTTTGTCCTTTCTATTGCGCCTCGGGTTGCACGCATGCCATTGCTGACGCCCCCTCCTTCAAAGGCAGGACCTGCGGACGCCGAACAGCATACCATCCAGTCGCTGTTCCCTATTACAATTTCCCCATTGGTTCCCACGTCTATAAGGACTTTTGTCTCCTGTCTGTCGGCTATCCCGCAGGCAAGAACACCCGCAACAATATCTCCGCCCACATAACTCGCTACATCTGCAATCGTTTCCAGTATTCCCTCAGGGTTTATTGCAATATCGATCTCAGCGGCGCGTATCTGAGGATATATATTCGCAGTAGGCACATAGGGATCCAGCCGGATGGAGCAGGGAATTAATGATAAAAGAAGGTGGCTCATGGTTGTATTGCCAGCAGCCACAATACCCGTAATTTGCTCCGGAGCTATCCCTTTTTCATCGGTCAATGTCTTTATCAAGCTGTTTATGTTTTTTATAACAGCTTCATGAAGCGGGTTAATTCCCCTTTCCCTACCGCAGGCAAAGACCATCCTCGAAATGACATCTTCGCCATAATGGGCCTGAAGATTATGGCTGCCGGCCACGCCTAATACATTGCCCGATTTCAGATGGACCAGCTGAGCAACCACAGTAGTTGTCCCCACATCAATTGCCAACCCGTAATTCTGATCTGCTGTATTTCCGGGCTCTATCTGTAATATTCGCCAGAGTTCTCCATGTTTAGCAAGCGTCGCAGTAACCTTCCAGTCGTTATCACGAAGCTTGGATGCAAGGCCCTGAAGACAGCGCAGGGATATCTCAAAATTTTCGTAATCGATCTTTTTTCTCAACTCTCTGATGACACGTTCTATATCTGCAACATTGTCTTCCTTAGTCGGTTCCTTAAGCTCCAGGTATCTCTTCTGTACTAAAGGCTCAAAAAGGGTCATCGGATCTGAAGGGATCCTCGGGACAGAAACCTTTTCCGGCTGACTGTAATCAACCGTTGGTTGTTCCATCAGGATCTGTTCAGACTCCAAACGGGACTCCGGAGGAACAACCACCTCTATGTCTTCATCAACCTTTGCCTGGCATGCCAGCACATATCCTTCACTTACCTCCTCCTTAGACAGGAAGCTGATGGAATGTTTGTCCGCCCTCACTTTACCATCAACAACCTGCACACGACACTTGCCGCATACCCCTTCTCCCCCACAGAGACTGTTAATAAAAACTCCCGCCTTTTCCGCCGCCTCCATAACCGTAACGCCACTCTCGACCTCGACGGTTTCTCCTTCCGGCAAAAAAGTTACCTTATATCTGCTCATAATACCTCCGTATCATCTTTCACACTCTTCCGAATAGTTCTTATCATATTATTCCTCAATCCCTGAACCCCCTCTTCCTATAGAACGTTTTCTTTGGCATCTAAGGTTCCTGGTTAGTGCCCATCCATAAACTAACGTTTTTGGACTTCCATTCTCCGTAGCAGGCTATCCACCCTCCGTAGCAGCTACTGAGGAGGACGGGCTGCGAAGGACGGGCGCGCTATCAGCCATCAGCATTCAGCTATCAGCAAAAGATATTAAAACAAGAGATTGGCTGACTGCTCATCGCTGACCGCTTAAAGCTCCATCCAGAAATAGACTGTTTCTGGATGGAAACTAATTAATATGCTTCATTTGAACAGCATCCAACGGGCAGGCTTCAATACAATCCCAGCACCCCATACACATATCTTGAAATACGATTGGAGGTTCAAAAACTCCGTCTATCTGTTTGATAACTTTGTGTGAACATGCCTTCACAGCCGCGCAAATGCCCTCATCAGGGTTACACTTATCCGGATTACATATTTCATAATCCACTAAGGCAAATTCCTTTTTTGGCTGCATAGACATTCCGACCCTATATTACTGATTATTGAACCTTGAACTCTGAGCTTTAAATAAGTGTAATTAGGCTAAGGCTTATTATTTTCATCCGCGATTTTTACGATTTTTGAAATCTTGTCTTCCAGGGTCATAACCTCTTCAACCATAATTTTGAGATATTTTCTGTCACGCTCATTAGTTGCTGGATTTTGGTTCATCCTCCGAGCCAGACCGCCAACCACTGCAAGTGGATTCCTAAGCTCATGGGCTATCCTTCCTGACATTTCACCCAGTGTCGCGAGCCTTTCAGCGCCTACTAACTGCCGGGTCTTTTCTTCAAGTTCCGCGGTTCGCTCTTTTACCTTCTCTTCAAGCTTTTTATTTAGCTGGTAAATCTCCTCGTATAGCTGTGTAATCTTGATTAAAACGCCGATCTGGTGAGAGATCGCGTAGATCACGTCATTGAAGCGTTCATGGAAATGATTCTTTTTTTTCGAACAAAAGGACACCACACCAATGGTTTCTCCCTCCGCCTTTATCGGCGAGACCGCAAACGATTTGATCTCTTCCGTAACCATTAAATTCGTTGAGATGGGTTTATCAATCCTGTCGGCATCTGAAA
>CAZENC010000239.1:0-5124 GCA_964513115.1 uncultured Desulfobacteraceae bacterium
AAATACGTGGTGTACTGCCTCGAACCGGGGAAGTATCTGAAATCTATTCAGCAGCACGTTCCTACCTCGAAGCCCATTGTGCCGATTCATAATGTTCTGTGCGAAAAAAGGCCTCATTTGTATTGAGACGCAAGCCTTAAAGCGAAGGTGTGGGGCTCTTTGAAAGGACGCATCCTCCGGATCAAAACTCCTCCGCCCTGTGTCGTGGCCCGAGTCGCGGTCTGCATTGCAACGGCCTCATGGTTTCCACTATCTTCCTTTGCAGCAGATCGCAGGGAGGGGCGCTTGCAACTCAGGAGTAGATGCGGACTTGAGAAAAGTGCCATGCCGAGCCTTGAATGGTAGTGCCAACCAATAGAACCCTACGCACTTCATTCCCCAGTAAAGAGCAATACCAACTTCCGGTGCCTCCGGCTCGTAGAGCTATCCTATTCAGAAATTTAAGGGCTCACTGCCGGTCTATGAAACAGGGAAGACCTACTTTTTCTTCATCCCTTTTTTGCTTCATTCGCTTCTTCAATCCTGAGGGGACCCAACCCGAAAAACCACCTCAGAAAAACCGTAGCCTCCGCCACAATCAGATAAAGCGTTGGTACAAACAGCAGAGTCAGGACGGTAGCGACCATCAGCCCGAAGGCAATGCTTACCGCCATGGGAATGAGAAACTGGGCCTGGAAGCTCCTCTCCAGCAGGAGGGGAAGCAACCCGGCAATGGTAGTCAGGGAAGTAAGGATGACGGCCCGGAATCGCGCCTTTCCGGATTCCTCCACCGCCTGCATAAGCGGCACTCCTTTTCTTATTGACCTATTGATAAAATCAAGAAGAATGATGGAATCGTTTACTACAATACCCGACAGTGCCACAATACCGAAAAAGCTCATAAGTGTGAGATCCAGCCCCATTACAAGGTGGCCCAGGATCGCACCCACCATTCCAAAGGGCAGGGCTACCATAACGACAACCGGCTGGATATATGAGCGGAACTGAGTGGCCAGAAGCAGGTAGATTCCCAAAATCGCAATGATAAATCCCTCAAGAAGGCTGGACACCGATTCATCTGTACGTTGTTTCTGGCCCTCAAATGTGTACCTGATGCCGGGATAACGCCTGACCAGTTCGGGAAGAAAACCGCTGTTTAGTTCCCCGACAATGCGCTCCGCGTTTGCAACATCCTCATCCAGGTCCGATATCACTGTTATCTGACGGTGCCGGTTAGTTCGATTAATTACGGAATAGCCTCGCCCGTACATAATCTCGGCCACCTCTGAAAAGGGCACTTCCTCTCCCTTGGGTGTGCGGATCCTCATTTCTTCAATAGTGCCCAGAGTGCGTCGTTCCGGTTCGGAATACCGAACCATGACCTTGACATCGTCCCTGCCCCTCTGGATACGAACTGCTTCATCCCCGTAAAACGCCTGCCTTACCTGGCGCGCAATATCAGCCAGCGTGATTCCCAGGGGCCGTGCCGCCTCTTTTGCCCTTAGTGTAATTTCAGTTTTGCCGGGTTTAAAGTTGTGCGTGACGTCAAATGTACCCCGGTATCGAGCTATCTCCGCCTTGAGTTCCTCGGCTGCCCGCTTGAGTTCAACGAAGTCATTGCCGATGAGTTGAATCTCAATGGGGTTGCCTCCAGGCCCCCCCGTAAGGGTAGTAAAGACAAGTCTTTCCGCACCGGGAATTTCACCCACCAGGTTCCTCCAGCGGTTAAGCACCTCATTGGCTGTTACAGTTCGTTCTTCAGAAGGAAGGAGCTCCAAGAAAACCTGGCCCGCGTGACCCCCTATCTCGGGACCCTCAAAGCCGCGTCTTGCAATCGTCCCCACGAGGCTGAATGAATAAAGGACAATATCCTTGTCATTTGTCCTGTCGCCGGATAATTCCTTGTTCAACGGGGGAACTGCATTCTCGATTCTCTTGATGGTGGCCTCGGTCACGCTCACGGGTGTGCCTAGCGGGTAGCTCAGCTCGGCCTGAATATAGTTGGTGTCACCCTTTGGATGCAGGACAAAGGGCACATGTCTTCCGACAACAAGACCCAGTATCATAATAAGTACTCCCATACCCAGGGTAAGGGTGAAATACCTGTTTTTCAGGACCCAGGTCAGGGCAGGGCCGTAGATGTGCTGTATTGTGTGCTGAAGGCCCCGTTGGATACGATCCAGAAAACGGGTGTGCCATCTTCTCTTGGTCGCGGGCCGGTTATAGCTGCGTTCCAGGGATTCTGCCAGGTGAGCGGGCAGGATGAGAAATGCCTCAAACAATGAAACAGCCAGGATAACGATCACGGCTGTGGGAAGTATCTTGACAAATTTTCCCATGATGCCGCTTACGTACAGAAGGGGCATAAATGCCACTATAGATGTGGTTACCGCCATAATCACCGGGACTCCGACCTCCCCGGTTCCATCAATTATGGCATCAAGGGGTTTCTTTCCCCTTTCGTAATGGGCGTAGATGTTCTCTCCGATAATGATGGCATCGTCAACCAGGATACCCAGGGTCATGATAAACGCAAAGAGCGAAATCATATTGATGCTTGCACCTAAATAATGAAGCACCCAGAACGCTGCCATGAAGGAGACGGGGATGCCGAGCGCAACCCAGAACGCCAGGCCTATACGCAAAAACATGGCCAGGCTCAAAAAGACAAGTATTATCCCCTGGACACCGTTTCGCTTCAAAAGGTCAATGCGGTCTTGGACCAGCAAGGATAGGTCGCCCCAGGGCTCAATACTGATGTTGGGAGGAAGGGTGTGCCTGTTTTCCCGGACATAGGCATGTACCGTGCGGGCAATGCCGACCATGTCCTCATCCCTGGTTTTCCTGATCTGTACCAGGGCCGCGGGCTTGCCGTTGAAACGGCCCTTTTGATCGGAATCCTCAAATCCGTCTACGATCCGGGCCACATCGCCCAGGCGGACAATCGTGCCGTTGGGAAGGGTAATAAGGGGAACCGTCTCGAATTCCCTGCCGGTGTAACGCTGGCCCTTTGACCGAATGAGCACCTCCCCGCCGGAGGTCTTTATTACCCCGCCGGGAAGATCAAGGCTGCCTTTCTTAAGGGCGGTTGTCACCTGATCGAAGGTAAGGCCGTAACGCCGCAGATTCTCCTCGGAAATCTCCACGGAAATCTCATAATCCCTTATGCCGGCTAAATTTACCTGGGAAATATTTTTAAATAGCAGAAGATCATTACGAACCTTTTCCGCAACATTGCGAAGGGCAAATTCCGATACATCTCCAAAAACCGCAAGGTTAATAGCTTCTTCCTTTATTGTCACCTCCTGGATCAACGGGGTTTCCGACTCTTCCGGAAATGTATCAATGCTGTCCACCAGGGTCTTGACTTCATCCACTACCTTCTGGACATCATCTACGTCCTCCTTCAGTTCCAGTATAACCGACCCTACCCCTTCCCGTGCTGTAGAGACAATCCTCTTTATGCCCTCAACCGACTGTATCTTCTCCTCGATCTTTACAATAATCCCTTCTTCAACCTCTTCCGGGCTGGCACCAAGATAGAAAACCTGTATCGACACCATATCAAGGCTGAAGTAGGGGAACACCTCGCGCTTCATCCTGAACAGGCTCATGACCCCGACAATGATTACCAGGACCATCAGCAGGTTTACCGTGACCCTGTGTTCAACCGACCACCGGGCTACCGCTTTCATCCGGTTATCTCCTCCTGATCAGCAAAGCAAACCGTGCTGTGTACAAAGAAGTGAGTAAAGTATCCAGGCCCAAAGAGACTGCGTCGCAATGTCATTCCGAGGCGATAGCCGAGGAATCTTATATTCGCAACTGGTTATTATTAAAAGATTTCTCCCTTCCACCCTCCGTAGCAAAGCTACTGCGGAGGACGGGTCGGTCGAAATGACACAGTCTCAAAGGACATGGTTTTAAAATCGAAATAAAATAATCTCAAGGTTTCCCCTCTTTGCCGTTCCCAGTGCCCTTTTCACTGTTTGATATGCGGACTTTCATACCCTCCGATGCTACCCCCGGGAAAAGCGTGACAACTCGATCTCCGTCCGAAAGACCCTCTTTGACATACACATGGTTTCCCACCCGGCGCACAATTTCCACGGACCTTAACCGTATTTCCCCGTTTTTCGCAACATAGACGGAACCGTCTTCGCGAATCGCTTTTCTGGGCAGAAAAAACAGATCCTCCACCTTCTTACCCACGATCTCCACGCTTACGAACATTCCCGGCAGAATCATGTGGCCGTGCCCGGGATGGCTGTTTTTTACCTGCACTACAACAGGCAGGGTGCGGGTACTTTCTTCCATTTGTCCCTTTACCCTTGATACGAAGCCGTCCCATACAAGTTTTTTCACAGGCGTATCAAAGGTTATACGGGCCTTTGCAGGGGCGTTTTCCTTAAAACCCACCGACATTTTGGGGTTGAAATGGAGCCATACCACATCCCGTGGCAGAATATTCACTTCAACCTCCATAATACCCACATTATATATGTTTGCCAGTCTTTCTCCTGCATTCACATACTGGCCTGTTTCCACAAGCTTCTTTTCGACCCTGCTGTCAAAAGGCGCCCGTATCACTGTCTTTTCCAGGGCCAGCCCGGCCTCTTTCATCTGTACAAGGACGTTCCGGCGCTGGGCCTCCAAAAGATCGATGCCCGGTTTAATAAGGGCAAGGGCATTTTCAGTTTCCTGAACCTTCTTGCGGCTCACCAGCCATTTCTGGCGCGCTTGATCTATCTGGTTCTGGGAAACCACGTTTCTTTTTGCCAGGGAAAGGTTCCGCTCATATTCGGCCCTGGCCAGTCGCATATCCTCTTCAGCGATCCTGAGGGTGGACCGGAGGTTTTCCTGTTCCTGTAATATCCGGGCCGATTCCGCATCCAACCGCGCCATTTCAGAATCGAGTCTTTCAACGTTGAGGGCATAGTTGCGAGGATCAATACGCATTAAAAAAGACCCTTTCCGGAAAAAGCCCCCCTCCTCAAAACCTGGGGACATTTCCACGATCTTGCCCTTTATTTCGGCCGTGAGACTCAGGTTCTCCCCGGAACGCACCGTACCGTAAGTCTTAACGATCATATTAGGAGAAATCTTGTGCACTTCGACTGTCTCAACAAGAGGCACCACATCTTC
>CAZENC010000240.1:0-3174 GCA_964513115.1 uncultured Desulfobacteraceae bacterium
GTTTCTTACGATTTCAGCGGCATGGGCCTTCAGGTAGCTGATGGGCCTAATCTGACTTGACAGTTTCATGAGGGTACCCCCTTTTTCGACATGACTTAATATAGTCCATAAACAGGTCATGTGTCAAGCTTGTAAAATGTTTAACTGGGTCGCCTATGAGAAAGTAAGTCAAGAAAAACAGCACTCCATTATTACACCCTGCTTAAACAGGTCAGCGCGAGGTCTCTGGTGCGGATTAATATAATGACAAATGAATTAAAAATAAAGTATGGATGGAATTTGCGGCACATTCATCCAAAAAAGGATATTATTCTGTCATCAAAAGACAGGTTTTTGAATCTGAGGAAGGATCATGAAACCAACAATTCTCATCATTGATGACGACAGCAGATTAAATCAACTTCTGTCCGTATATTTTAAAAAATTCGGATTCAATACAATAACGGCGACACACCCTAAGGAAGGGATGAAAATTCTTAATAAAAAAAGCCCGGATCTCATCGTGCTTGATATCATGCTTCCGGATATGGATGGGTTTGAAGTATTAAGGACCATTCGCCGGTTCAATACAGTCCCAATCATAATGCTGACTGCGAGAGGAGAAGTGACGGATCGAATAGTGGGACTGGAACTGGGCGCAGATGATTATCTCCCCAAACCATTTGAGCCGAGGGAGTTGCTGGCACGCATCCAATCCATTTTGAGAAGAACCGAAGGAGGTCCCCGGGAGAAGTCATTCGTGCTTGGCGATTTGACAATCGATTTCAACAGGCAGGTGGCGTTCATTGGAGGAAACGACATCCATCTAACCTCAACTGAATTCGCCGCTCTGGAGCTTTTTGTCAGAAATCAGGGCAAAGTATTAAGTCGCGATCAAATCTTGGATGAACTACATGGAATTGAATGGGATGCGTTTAATCGCTCGGTGGATATTTTAATAAGCCGTCTTCGTTATAAGCTGAAAGACGACCCAAAAAATCCAGACTATATTAAGACGGTTTGGGGTTCAGGGTACATCCTTATCGGGGGGAAAGAGAAAGGTGATAAATAAAAATGTCATGAAATCAGTCTTTATCAGATTGATTGCGGTTGAAATTGTGCTCATTGTCCTCATCGAGGTTCTTGTGGGGTTAGTTTATAACCATTACGTGGAGAAAGGGATAAAACTCAGGAGAAATGTTTACTCTTATGCCCTCAAGAGCGCTATTGCTGAAATGGGGTTACCTCCTGAGCTGGCTCGCGCACAAGGCATTTCAAAACAGATCGGGATTCCATTTCGCTATGAAAGCCATGAGGTAACCTGGACGACGGATGAGAGGTTCCCTGCCGTAAATCAAATAGCCTTTAAAAGTTCGGAAAGCGCTGGACCGATTCATGGAACTTACGAAGGTGAATATTTTAGTGCTATTAAGTATGGAGATGGAATGCTGATGTGGAAAAGAGAAGCGTTTGCTCCAAGAACAATCAGCCTGTTTTTAGGAGGCCTGGTGATTAATGCCTTTTTGCTTCTGGCGATAGCATCAGTGTTGTCCAGCCTGATTATCATGAGGATTTTAAGGCCCGTTATGTGGGTGGCCGAAGGAGTGAAGCGATTGGGCGGCGGGAATCTCAGCTACAGGATTCTGGAAAACAGAAAAAGAAAGTCGGGAAGATTCAGAGATCTGATAAAGTCCTTTGATGGTATGGCCGACCGTATGGGGCGTATGCTAGAGGCAAGGGAACGGCTTCTTCTGGATATGAGCCACGAACTTCGTACTCCCCTGACCCGCATGAAGGTTGCCCTCGAGCTTTTACCTAAAAGCAAGGAGACCGATAGTATTAGGGAAGACGCGGTGGAGATGGAAAAAATGATTTTACAAATCCTTGAAACAGCTCGACAGAGAGACGACCATAGCCAGCTAAAGTGTATTAGCACAGACATTATTTCGCTTATTCTTGAAGTAAAAGACTTCTATAAAAAGCAGTCGGTTGACGTTTCAGTTGAGTTTGCTCCAGGCAGCCTTATACTGAACATAGACCCGGAACGTATAAAGAGCGTACTGAAAAATGTGATAGAAAACGCGATAAAATACTCGGACGATAATGGAAAGCCCGTGAAAATATTGCTGAGGCTGAGCGATGAACATGTTGTCATCCAGATTAAGGACAGCGGCATCGGTATTCCGCCTGAAGAGCTCCCGCTTGTTTTTGAGCCATTTTACAGGGTGGATAAATCCCGATCAAAACGGTCTGGCGGATATGGCCTGGGCCTGAGCCTGTGCAAGACAATCATGGAAGCGCACAACGGGAAAATAGAAATTGAAAGTGTTGAAGGAAAAGGAACAACCGTTTCGCTTCTATTCCCACTTTAAAATAATGAGCAAGGCACTGAGCCTGACCTTCCTTAAATCCTTCCATTGGAACCAAAACTAATCTTGGAATTCTTGCCCGTAGACCACGGCCCTGTATATTCCCAAATCCCCTCAATGCCAGTTACAATTCGTTACAATTTTTTACATTTCGGAAAAGATCTTCCCTTAAAAACCATATAAATTGAGCCAATGAAAACTGCGGGTGGTTCGGATAACAGCCAAACCGTATGAAAAATCACGAATAGAACCCTTTTTTCGGAGGCGGACAACCGCTTATGAGCGTATTTCCGTCAGAGGTTGTTTCATGAAGAAATTAACACTGTTCTGCTTAATTTTGGCAGTTGTCATTGCCTTTGCTGTGTTTATAACCTGGCCTAATAGAGGCAACAAGGGCAATGGTCGGTTTTATAAGACAGCGGAAGTGAAGAGAGGAAAC
Source organism: uncultured Desulfobacteraceae bacterium (assembly GCA_964513115.1). Classification (GTDB taxonomy): domain Bacteria; phylum Desulfobacterota; class DSM-4660; order Desulfatiglandales; family Desulfatiglandaceae; genus JAFDHL01. The sequence goes on from CAZENC010000240.1 coordinate 2,788, forward strand.
CTGAAAGCATCAGTATCCTCTACCGGAAAACTAATCCCCATAAACACTGTCAAGGTCGGCAGTCAGGTTTCGGGCATTATTAAAGAAATCTACGTGGATTTCAATGATCTGGTCAGTAAGGATCAGGTTATCGCGAGAATTGACGCGGCTATTTGCGCCGCCCAGGTAGAGCAGGCCAGGGCGCAGCTTTTAAGGGCCGAGATGCAGCTGGAGGAAAAGAAAAAAGACATTGCTGCTGCCAGGGCCGGTATCGATAGCGCTGAGGCACAGCTGAAGTCAGCCCGCGCCGTTCTAAGGGAGGCAGAAACAAACTTCAAACGACTGGAACCCCTGGCGGATGATGGTATCGTAACCAGGGCGGAATTTGATTCTGCCCTTGCCAGACGT
>CAZENC010000240.1:3184-5120 GCA_964513115.1 uncultured Desulfobacteraceae bacterium
AGCCGAAGCAAGAGAAAAAGTTTCCAGGGCCCAGCTTGAAAGCGTTGAGGCCCAGGAAAATGGCCTCATGGCCCTAATCGCCGAAAGAGAGGCTGAGCTAAAACTTACCGGAATCAGGCTTGATTATTGCACCATTAAATCTCCCATCAAAGGCGTAGTCATTTCACGGGAGGTTGATGTGGGGCAGACCGTGGCGGCCACACTCCAATCGCCTGTCTTTTTTACCATTGCGGAAGATCTGACCTCAATGCAGGCGGAGGTGGACGTGAGTGAGGCTGATGTGGGCCAGATAAACCCGGGGCAGGAGGTTGAATTTACAGTAGATGCATTCCCGGATAAAAGGTTCAAGGCCAGTGTCCGTCAGGTCCGTAATTTCGCAACCAGTATTCAAAACGTTGTGACATACAAAATCATTGCAGATGTGAAAAACGATTCCCTGATGTTGCGGCCGGGCATGACCGCCAATGTTACCATTGTTGTTGCCAATGTGGACGGCGTTCTTAAAGTGCCTAATGCGGCATTGAGGTTTAAACCTCCGGGGGATGTCAGGGAAGAAAAAGTATCTGAAAGGCCTTCAACAAAAGACAGTGAATTATACAAAAACATTGTGAAACATGCGGAGCTGGATGCCCGGCAGGCCGGCAAGCTTGTAAAGATTATTGATACCGCCGGGCTCAAGCTTAAAACAGCATATGCACTCCCCGAAGAGGACAGGGACGCTGAGCAGGCATGGCGCGACTTTTTCAAGCAGGTTTTTACCGGTCTCTATAAGATCCTGCGCGAAGATCAATATGGGAAGTTCAAGATCTTTGTGGAGGAATTCAAGGCTGCAGCTGAAAAACGCAAAATGAGCAGAGGACGTCCCGCCCGGGTATATACCCTTGACGTGGACGGCCTCCCCAAGGCCGTAAGGATAACTGCCGGAATAACCGATGAAGCCGAGACCCAGGTGATCCAGGAAAGCCTGAAGGAGGGGGACCGGGTGATAGTAGGTATGGACATAAATCCGGGGAAATCCGACAGGTCGTCAGGAAACATATTCTCATCAATGTTTGGCGGGAAGTGATGGGAGAGCGGAATACAGGGAGCATGGGTTACAAGGAGTCCGGTTCGTCAAAAACCTGCCCTGTTATCCTGTTTGAAGGTATTAAAAAAGATTACCCAATGGAAGGTGAGACTGTTTATGCGTTGAAGGGGATTGATGTCGAGATCCGAAAAGGGGAATCAGTTGCCATCACGGGACCATCCGGCTCAGGGAAGTCGACAATGATGCACATAGCGGGACTCCTGGACAACCTGACCCAGGGGCGGTACGAACTCGAGGGCAATGATGTTTCCTCGCTGACCAGGGCCAAAAGGGCTGATATCAGAAACAGGAGAATCGGTTTTATCTTCCAGAGCTTCAATCTTCTTGCCAGATGCAGTGCCCTGGAAAACGTCGAACTCCCCTTGCTCTACAGGCGTCCGGGTGAACGCAACAGGAGGGAAAAGGCAATGGAGGCACTGATGATGGTGGGGATGGAAGACAGGGCCTCGCATCTTCCAAGGCAATTATCCGGCGGACAGCAGCAGAGGGTTGCCACAGCACGGGCAATTGTAAATAGACCGGCCCTCATACTTGCAGATGAGCCAACTGGAAATCTGGATACCAGGACAGGCCGTGAGATTATGAATCTCCTCGGATCTCTTAACGGTCAGGGGATTACCGTTGTAATTGTTACTCACGATTCGGAGGTGGCCAGGGCCGCTGAGCGGAGGATTATACTTCGCGACGGTCTGGTGGAAAGTGACGAGGCGGATTGATATGGATATGATTGTTACAGTCGTCCGTCTGGCAGTGCGTGCTTTGCTCGCGTTTATGGCAAGAAGCCTTTTGACAATTCTTGGAATAATAATCGGCATAGGGGCGGTTATCGTTGTCTTCAGTGTAGGGCGG
>CAZENC010000241.1:0-5119 GCA_964513115.1 uncultured Desulfobacteraceae bacterium
GTTACTGAGAAAAAGCATAAGACAATTACAGGATGAAGATCGGGCAAATAATCTACAGGACTCTTTTGCCGCTCTGAATCTCATTGGTATGTGCACGTGGCCGTACTACTGGTTCGATTATTCAAGAACAGAGGGAGTTGAAGAGCTAATAGAAAATATTAAAACAACCTTTTTCAACGGGATCCTAAAACAGCCTTAAGGGACATTTGGGTTTGTTGATACAAAAATAAACTAAATGGGTATTTTAATATACTTACCGGTAAATATATTATTACGATTACGGCTGATTTTTAAAAATCAAATAGCGGGAGGGTTAAGCCATGGCTGGAAAAGCATTAAAAAAGGATCAAAAAATAGAAGGAAGGGTATTGTTAAATGGGAACGAAGCAATCGCCAGAGGAGCCTACGAAGCGGGTGTTGTTGTAGCTGCATCGTATCCCGGCACGCCAGGAACAGAGATTTTGGCCAATGTGGCACAATACGAGGAAATTCGGGCTGATTGGGCAAGCAATGAGAAAACCGCTATGGAAATTGGCATAGGTGCGGCCATGGGGGGAGTTAGGGTGATGGTTTCCATGAAACAGCAGGGAATCAATGTGGCCCTGGATCCTCTTATCAACTGGTCTCACACCGGAACGAACGGAGGTTTCGTGCTGGCAATTGCCGATGATCCAGGTCAGCACAGCTCGCAAACAGAGGATGACTCGCGAATGATCGCAAAATTTGCAAGGGTTCCCTGTTTGGATGTGTATGACAGTCAAAGTGCCAAGGACTACGTCGGTCGCGCCTTTGAAATCAGTGAAAGGTTCGATACCCCCGTAATCCTTAGGACTTATACCCGGGTTGCCCATGCCAAGAGCCCGGTAGACCTCTACCCCAGAGTGGAGCAAGAGGCAAAAGGATTTATTCGTAATCCCCCCAAGTGGGTGGTCGTTCCAGGAAATGCGGTTAAGAGAGAGACTGTAGTTATTGATAGGCTGAATGAACTAAAGGCATATGCGGAGGAGACAGATCTGAATGTTATAGAGTGGGCATCGAAAGACGTAGGCATTGTAACCTCTGGTGCAGCATATCAATACGTAAAATACGTGATGCCGGAAGCATCGACTTTTAGACTTGGGTTCTCATTTCCAATTCCTGCCGAGAGGTTGAGGGAATTCGCATCAAAAGTTAACAAGCTCGTTGTGATCGAGGAGACCAGGCCTTTTTTTGAAGAGGAGATGAAGATTGCAGGAATTACGAAGGAGATCATTGGTAGGTCCTTCTTTGTAAAGCAGGGAGAACTGAACCCTTACCTGGTGCATCAAGGTCTTGTAAAAGCTGGGATCAAGCCTAAAAGGCCGGTTTCGGTAGTAGCGGAACCTCAGCCGGGACTTTTAAGACCACCACTTATGTGCGCTGGTTGCCCGCATCGAGGTATCTACTATGTTATAAAAAAATTGGACTATCACAGTCTTGGTGACATCGGGTGCTACACACTCAGCGTACTGCCGCCCCTTGCTAGCATGCATACTGCTATCTGTATGGGGGCAAGCATCGGAAATGCAGTCGGATTGGCAAAGGCGGGCACATCCGACAGACCTGTTATTGCCACTATCGGCGACTCAACCTTTCTTCACTCGGGAATTACACCCCTATTGGACGCCGTCTATAATCAATCTGACATTGTCCTAATAATAATGGATAACCGGGCAACGGCAATGACGGGAGGCCAAGGTCATGCCGCCTGTGGTCGAACAGCCAAAGGGACAGAGAGTGTGGCTGTCGATTTTGAAGACCTTGTTCGAGGTCTCGGTGTGAAATGGGTCCGAAAGATTGACAACTATAATATGAAGCGCATCCGCGCTGCTATCGAGGAGGCTGTTGAGTTCAAAGGACCAGCGGTAATCATTAATACCCGCCCGTGTGCTCTTATGCCAAAGAAAATTTCCACCACTCCTTACATAGTAAACGAAGAAAAATGTGTAGGCTGCCATACTTGTATGGACGTAGGCTGCCCCGCGATATCTGTAACCGAAAGACTAACAAAGAAGGGTAAAGAGATAGTCAACATTGATCAAATGGTCTGTACAGGATGTTCGATTTGTGCCCAGGTATGTCCTTCAAAGGCCATTCAATTGAGCGAATAAGGAGGTCGTCATGCCGAAGAAAAAGCGACAAAATGGATTGGTTGAAGAAAGTGGTGTTAACGTCTTCATAGTTGGCGTGGGTGGACAGGGCGTCATTGCTGCAAGCGAAATCATATGCGATGCTGCCATGCGCGCAGGCCTTGAAGCAAAGAAAAGTGAGGTTCACGGGATGTCCCAGAGGGGGGGCGTGGTAACTAGCCATGTCCGGGTAGGAACTGGCATAACATCTCCCCTCATATTAGATGGTGAGGCTGATATTATGCTGGCTTTTGAGCAGGCGGAGGCCCTGCGCTGGTTACACTTTGTAAAACCAGGCGGATCAATTATCGTCAATGAACAAAAAATAGTTCCTCCCATTGCTTTCACCTTAGGGCTGAAGTATCCGGATGATAGCGGTTTCGATACTTTGAAAGAAAGGAAGATTCGTTTGATAAAGCTGGATGCTTTTAGTTGGGCATCTAAATTGGGTGATCCAAGATTTGTCAATACCATTCTGACCGGGCTGCTATCGGCACTTCCCGAAATGAACATTATACCTAATGAGTACTGGATAGATTCAATTAAAAGCCGATTTGCAAAAAAAATGATGGCGGAAAATGTCAAAGCCTTTAAAGAAGGACAAAAATACAAAACATCTTAATTAAATCTTTAAATCTAAGGAGGGGGGCCACCATGAAAACCGTAATTGTTGGAGCAGGTGCAATAGGGACTCTCTTAGCATCTTACATGGTAAAGGGTGGTGCTGATGTCACAATGTTGGACCTGCCGGAGGTAGTTGAAAGGCTCAATAAGGAGGATGTTGAGGTCAGAACAGTTCAGGGCGATTCCCACAAAGTTAAATTGAAAGGTACAGATGATCCCAAGTCCTTAGGTGACGTAGATCTTTTGATGTTCTGTGTCAAGACCTTTCACACGGAAGCAGCAGCCGCATCAGTTTCCAGTTTTAAAGACAGAGTTGAAACGGTTCTTTCCATTCAAAATGGGGTAGACAAGGAACTTATCCTAGAAAAATACTTCGGTAAAGAGAAGGTTATAGGCGGCTGTTGCCTTGAAGCGGCCAGCAGAATCGATCAAAAAACCGTTATGCACACCATGAGTGGGATTACCTTTTTGGGCGAGCTGGATGGAACAATTTCGCCACGGGTGGAATCGGCAGTCAAACTTTTCAAAGACGGGGGTCTGAATGCCGAGGCAAGTGATCAGGTGGTCAGCGCTGACTGGTGTAAATGGATTAATTTTGCCGCCGCATCGGGGGTATGTGGGCTTACGCGTTTGCCTTATTACAAAGTTCTGCTTAACCCGCACAGCGCTGATTTGATTGCCCAGATATATAGAGAGTATGCGGATTTGGCCAAGGCGAGTGGGGTGGAAGTTAATGACTATCCAGGCTTTGAAGTCAAAACAATATCGCAGGTTTCACCGGAGGAAGCGGTGAAATTACTTCAGAAGAGGGGTAAAGGATTGGAAGAAAAGGGAGCAATCAAGGTGATGCCGTCCATTGCCCAGGATATTGTTGCCGGAAGGCGAACTGAGTGCGAGTCTATATTTGGCTTTGCTGTGAGAGAAGGTGAAGCAAAAGATGTTTCCATGCCCTTTTCGCGCCATGTTTATGCTCTGATCAGTGCGATCGACCAAAGCCTGGAATAGGAATGCCGGAAATCTTGCAATTTATCAATGAGGTAGGAGTTACATCTGTAGGCACACCGGGTTAATACTTTCCAGTGCCTACTGATTTTGCGGGCTTTTAACAATAGCTAAGAAGGAGGTTCACCATGGAGATTCAACTTTTGGGACATAGTATGTTGCGGATAGTAAGTGAAGAGGGAAAAGTCATTATTGTTGATCCTTGGATTGAAGGCAATCCCACATGCCCTAAAGAATGGCAGGATAAAAGCAAATGGTCGGACGCGGATTTAGTCTTATGCACTCATGCCCACTTCGATCATTCTCTAGGTTTTGAGCAACTCCTTGACGCTAATGAACATGTTATGGGTGTTGTACAGTATGAATATTTTCTTCTGGCTTTTGCAGGTCGCCGGGAGAACGTATTTCCCCTAAATTTCGGAGGGACCTATCCTCTCTTTGAGAATATCAAAGTGACCCTTGTTCCTGCCAATCACAGCGCAAGTTTTGGGGAAGAACAACAATTTGCTCAGGCGGGATTGCCAGCCGGATTTATAATTAGACTCGAAAACGGTTATACTATCTATGTGTCTGGGGATACTGGATTTATGGGAGAGATGAAGACTCTTATCGGAGATTTCTACAAGCCAGATCTAGCGGTGCTGTCTGCCTCGGACATTTTTACAATGGGTCCTGCTGAAGCCGCCTACGCAGCAAGCTTGATCGGTGCAAAACACAATATTCCTTGCCACTGGTTTCCGAAAGTAGAAGATGCGCCAGATCCGGAAGGATTGAAAGGGCTTATTGAGGCCTTTCCTCCCGTAAACTTTATGATCGAAAAGCATAATGAATTTGCAAAGGATATGGAGAAATATGCTGGCATAGAGGCCGTCCTTCTGAATCCGGGAGAATCTTTTTCTCCTTAGACCATAAAGGAAAAAGCAAGTTTGTGTTTCATTTACACCTGTAGAGGAATCAAACAGGTCTCCTCAGTGTTCAAGATTAGAGAGGTAATAACCCTTATCTGCAGTTACATATTGAACTGAATAGAAAATTGTATGTGCTTGTAATGGATGTAGACGATACAAACACTGAAGGGATTGTATTTGTCCAGTGAAAGGTTTTAATTTTAATCCATGTGATATTCAAGGTGCATCAGGAAGGGTTTTTGACTAAGTAGGGGGAGAAAATGAGAGGGGCATTGGGTGCAGCCACTCTGACATTGAACCTGATTAACAGCTAAGTTTTTGTAGGGACGGGTAAGGGTCTGGCCTTAGGCCTTCGGTAAATCTCGTTGACTATATCAAGAGTGAAATCATGAAAAAAAATGACTGGCTTAAGGAATGGGAAGGAAAGACGCTTTCGGA
>CAZENC010000242.1:0-5094 GCA_964513115.1 uncultured Desulfobacteraceae bacterium
TGAAATTTCCCCTCTATATGTTTTTTCTTATATGCCATGCTAACTTATATTTAAACTGTATTGAATCAAATAATGATGGACTCGTAAAAAGTCCATCAACAGGCCGTGGGCGATTAAGCCCCGGCCTGGGGTAGGGGTGGAACCATTTGAATTCACTTCAAATGGCGGGGGAGGGGTAGCCCTCTCCCGCCGAATAAAAAGGCGCAAAGCGACTTTTTACGAGGTTATCAAATAATACGAGACTATATAATACGTTGGGTCCTAAAGGACGTTTAATAGTGGTAGCGCAGCTGCGCTGTGTGAATGGCTTCTTCTGCGACTTTGTAAACGATTCGGTGCTCATCGTTGATTCGACGGGACCAGTAGCCGGAAAGAGCGTGCTTCAAAGGCTCGGGCTTTCCAGTGCCTTGAAAAGGAGTGCGTATGATCTCTTTTATTAATCCGTTGATTCGCAGGAGGATTTTCTTGTCGGTACGCTGCCAATAGAAATAATCCTCCCAATATGGATGCCTACTGTCAAGTGATAATTCCGGGGCCCAACCATGTCACCTAAAGCGGGAGGCTTTACGTTGGCTGGCTGATAATAAAATTTTGGGCTTGACAATAAACCCGGGTGATTTCATAATGGTATCAAATTGGAACCGCTGGAGGTGCTTGATATGGCAACGGTGACAGTAAAGAATATACCTGATGATCTTTATGATCGGCTGAAGGCAGTTGCGGAGATCAACAGGAGGTCTATTAATAGTGAGATTATCGTATGCATTGAGCACGCGGTAACTAGTCGTCGAATAGCCCCTGAAAAGATCCTTGAGAGTGCTCGCCACCTGCGAGAATTGACCGCCAAGCATCCAATTAGCAATGATGAATTCAATCAGGCAAAAACAGAAGGACGGCTATGATTGTTGTTGATACGAATGTTATTGGCTATCTCTTCCTTTCAAGCGAGCGATCCATGCTCGCCGAAGGTGCTCTGAGAAAAGACAGTGAGTGGGCGGCTCCGATTATCTGGCGCAGTGAACTGCGAAAGGTGCTGGTTCTTTATATACGAAAAAATATCATCAGCCTAGAGCATGCTCAAGGCATTATGAATAGTGCGTTGGAATTAATGATGGAGCGAGAATATGAGGTCTCATCATATGAAGTCCTGCGGCTTGCATCAGAAAGCAAATGCTCTGCCTATGATTGTGAGTTCATCGCTGCTGCAAATGATCTTAAAGTACCTTTGGTTACCGTTGATAACCAACTGCTTCGGGAGTTTCCTGCTGTGACTGTATCATTGACTACGTTCTGCGGCAAATCTCGAGTCAAAACGCCAATCAACCAGCCAGTGGAGCGGACTCGGTAAACCTTGCCGCTCACCGGAGCGTTATACGATAGATGAATCCAATATTATTTTTAATGGTGACAAGATGAAAAAAATTTTCAATGGTAAAAAAACAGCAAAATTAGGCACTGAAAAGAAGCCCGCTGTTGTTAAGGTACAAACAGAAGAAAGATTGAAAGAAGTAGCATCAATATTTGAAGAAAACGGTTGGAAATATACAATTGGATTGGAACCAGATAAACAAGAGGATATTACCGATTTAGAAATATTATTGAATACACCAAAACCAAAGATAGCCGAAAAGAAAGTTGGACGAAATGAGCCCTGCCCATGTGGAAGCGGGAAGAAGTATAAAAAATGTTGTGGCAAATAAGGCTATAAAGGGGGACATCCTTAAGAATCTAAGTTTATGGCTGAGGAGCGAGTTGTTTGCCAGGGAGAACAATTATCGGTTGTTGGAATATGTTTCTTAGATTTTTAAGGGGTGTCCCGCTTTCCAACTGCTGAAAGCTGATCGCTGACAGCTCCCTCATTGGGGTTTGGGTCAGTAACGAAGTCAGGAAAGCTGCAGATTCGGGCCAAAGACCGGCCTTCCCTTATAAGAGCCGCCCTTATGTGAGGAACTCCACGCTTTCAATTACATGACCATGAATAAATCACAATTTGAATCACTCGATCAGATGGCCGGCTATACGGCTGCGGCTCTGGCGGAGGCCGCCGCGGGTTCCGCATTCCACCTGTTTAGAGACAAACAATTCCGGCCATTGGCAAACTTTGAGAAGTTGAGTCAGACTGAGCAGGACAGGATCTTCAATGAGCTGGTTATCGCGTCTCTTGTCCTAATCATGCTTGTACTCGAGGCGCCGGATCTGCGGGTTGCGCGGGAGTTCCGCGACTATCTGGCTGATCTGAACAAAAGAGTGCCCAAGGCATACGTGGACCACTTGAGGAGCTTGGGTGTCAAGGCCAGGCATCTTCGGGACTGGAAAAAGCTCATCGCAATGCGCTATGAGGAATATGCAAGGGACAGGCATGACGTGCGCGCGGCTGCAATGCACATTGAGTCATCGCAAAAAGGCCTGGATTTAGATGATCTTTCGAAGATCCAAATGCTCGTGCCAGTTCAAGCTGTTGCCATTGGATGTCATCACCATATCTGTCGCGGCAAAACCGATGGCCGGGATGAACTGTTCAAACTGACGTTGAGATCCTTGTCCAGGTTCTATGTTGACGTCAGGGTTCGGCTTGAAGGCGGCAGGATTACTCCCCTAACGCGAGCGCAAGTGGCATTGAAGCGAATACTTCGCCGGCTGAAATAGAGGGAAGCCCTTGGCGGGCTGTTGCCCAAATAATGGGAGGTCGAATATGGATTTCAATACCGTTACCTATGAAGCAGAGGACCGGGTCGCGATGATTACGCTTAACCGCCCGGAGCGCTTCAATGCAATCAATCAATCCATGCCCGACGACATTGCGGCGGCATTTGCCTATGCGAACCAAGACGACACAGTCCACGTGGTAGTGCTGACCGGTGCCGGATGCGGCTTTTGCGGCGGATACGATCTCAAGGAATATGCCGAATCGCCGGGCGTCAACCCGGGCATACAGGACATGCCCTGGGACCCGATGATCGACTATCGCTTCATGGGTTATTGTACAAAACAGTTCATGTCCATATGGCGTTGCCATAAGCCTGTCATAGGCCGCATACAAGGTGACGCGGTGGCGGGCGGAAGCGATATCGCACTTTGTTGCGACATAATAATAATGAACGAGAAGGCGAGAATCGGGTATCCGCCCGCGAGGGTCTGGGGATGTCCCACCACGGCCATGTGGGTTTACAGGATCGGCGCGGAGAGGGCGAAGAGGATGCTTTTTACAGGGGATCTGGTGACGGGTGCGGAAGCGGAACGCATGGGACTCATATACAGGGCGGTTCCGCTAAAGGACCTGGACGGGGAAATCGGCCTGCTGGTGGACCGCATAAAGGGGGTTCCCAAAAACCAGTTAATGATGATGAAGATGATGGTCAACCAGGCCTATGAGAACATGGGTCTTGCCAACACCCAGATGATTGCCACCGTTTTTGACGGCATTGCCAGGCACAGCCCGGAGGGAATCTGGTTCAAGCAGCGCGCCGAGGAGGTCGGCTTCAAGAAGGCCGTGGCTGAGAGGGATTCCGGCGATCCCATACCCGGCAGCAAGAAGTAATGAAAAAGTAAGGAGGTAAGCTATGGCTGATTTTTTGTTTGTTTTAAGCAGAGATGAAAATGAGGCGACGACAAGGTGCTTTCAATTTGCAAAAATTGCCCATTCAAAAGGACACGGTGTTAATGTTTTCATGATAGATGGTGGCGTCTTGTGGGCAAACAATGAAAGAGATTTTACACAGAAAACGAAAACAGGTGATTGCCCGGATGATTATTTGCCCTATCTGGTAGAAAATGAAGTTCCGATTGGTGTCTGAATCCCCTGTGCCAAGAATCGTCAGGTTGACGAGTCAAAATTCTTTTCAAACATGATTCTTGATGGCGGGCCACATTTGATAGATTTGGCTGCGGAAGCCAAGGTTTTTAATTTTTAACTAGTGTTTATGTATTTTGCCTTTATGAATGAACCAACTATAGAAACGCCGGATTACGGCAATTGGTTTCCAAAGAAATTAATCTTCCTGCCACTGGCAATAGGGCTGGTATTTTTGGGATCGACTCTCTTCTTTCTTCCCCTAGCGATTCCCGCCGCATTGTTTTTGTTGATTGCTGCATATTTTGCGTATGGTCGATACAAGATCTCACCGGCGGCAGGAAATGTACAAGGCCATATCTGGGAGTTGGTGCTGGCACATTTGGATTGGAATGGGGAAGGACAGGTCTTGGATATAGGGTGCGGAAACGGTGGCCTCACCATCAAAACTGCTCAAAAGTACACAAATGCAAGAGTTATCGGAATTGATTATTGGGGAAAAAAGTGGGAGTACTCCAAAAATCTTTGTGAAAGGAACGCAAAGATTGAGGGGGTAAGTGAGCGTGTGACATTCCAGAAAGGCAGTGCTGTGTCGCTGCCATTTGATGATGGGTATTTCGATGCGGCTGCGAGCAATTTCGTGTTCCATGAGGTCAGCGGTGTCAAGGATAAGCGGGAAGTTATTCGTGAAGCATTGAGGGTTATCAAGAAGGGTGGAAAATTCGCTTTTCAGGATGAGTTCCTGATCAAGCAGATTTATGGTAACCCGGATGACTTAATCGCGGCTATCAAAAGCTGGGGAATAAGCAACGTGGAGTTTGTTCAAACCCGTGAAGCGGATTTTATTCCACGGGCGTTGAAGGTGCCGTTTATTTTGGGAACAATAGGCTTGATCAAGGGAGAGAAATAAGCGAAAAAATGGGGTCAGCCCGTTCGGATGAGACGTTTACCTTTCTTCAATGGTATTGCGTGAATGTGAGCCTGATCAATTTGTCCAATGTCAAGGGGCTGACCCCAATCAGTCTTTCTAAAGAGAATGTTATAAGCGTAAAAACCTATCGTAAGAGGTGAAGCTGTGCATACAGATAAATCTGCAGAGAATGCAATATGGATAGAAAGAATAATCAAAGATTTCATTGAAACTTCGCCTGAAAACACACTGAAAAATCAAGACAATGATAAGGCCTTTGAAGTGCCCCTGGTAGGATTTTCAAGAGGAGATGATCCTTTATACGAGGCTTTTAAAGATCATATAGGGCCCTTCCATTTAACACCTTTTGAAATATTTGTTGTTACTTTCAGGG
>CAZENC010000243.1:0-5078 GCA_964513115.1 uncultured Desulfobacteraceae bacterium
CGAAGAGCTTAAGCCGGATATCCTGCATAACGTGTTGTCCCGTGAATTCGAGCAGGTAGTATTGCCCGTAACTTAGCCCGAATGACAAGACAAGAATAATGACAAATATGCCTCCCACAAGGGCTACACCACGGATGTCCCCGGCCCTTATTTTTAATACGTCTTCCTTGGGGAGGCCATTGACCTGATCATATGGAATCAGAAAGGAGCCATCGGCCATTATATGTATGGGTTTTCCCGCCACGCCGGTTATAATCCCTCGCTTAGTAGCTGATGGGGCTCTATAAAATCTGTCTGAACTAAGAATTTGACGGTCCTTGTATGCAAAAAGATCTGCGGGGTCTATCTTTTTCATATCCAGGTGAGAAATAGCGTATAGAGAACCATCCCTACTCTTATCCAGAAGTTGACCATATCTGCTAAAAATGTGCTGCTTTTCTGAAGCGGTCAGTTTGTTAATATCTACAAAATACCAGGATGAAAGGATGTAGCGGTCAATGGCAATTTTGGAAAGGTAGGGAATGGCCAGGTCAAAAACGGTGATCAGGATGGTCAGAAAAAGTGCGTTAGCAATGGTCTTTTTATAGGGAAAGGCATACCTTGCAAGTCTATTTAACAGCTTTAAGTTATAAGGCTTGCCAAGTTCGCCTTCTTCCATGTATCCATAGTCTCCAAACATAGAAGTCTTCCTCACGATAATGGAGAATAAAGCCCGATTCTTAGGCTGAAGTTATATTGGTTGTCTATGTTACTAAAAAGGTTCGACATGGCACTCCTCATTAGTCCGCATCGACTTCCTTTTCGAGTTGCTGTGCAACCAGCTGTTTTTCATAGAGGGTAGCGTAAACACCTTTTTTTGCCATAAGTGTTTCGTGGGTTCCCTCTTCCACCAGTTCACCACGATCAAGCACCAGAATCCGTTCCGCTCTGCTAATAGTTGAAACCCTATGGGAGACAATCAGGCTGGTCTTGTTTTGCCGCAATTGGAGAACCTGGTTCAGAATCCTTTGTTCCGTGAGTGTATCTACCATGGAAAGCGCATCATCCATGATCAAAATAGGGGGGTCGGAAATAAGTGCCCGGGCAATGGTCAGCCTCTGTCTTTGGCCTCCTGAAAGGGTTATTCCGCGTTCACCAAGAATGGTATCCAAACCTTTTTCAAGATGCTGGATGAATTCAAGGATATCGGCGGCGCGTAAGGCGGCATAAAGTTCTTCCTGGGATACATTGCTCCTGCCGAAAAGGACGTTGTTCCTGACGGTATCCGAAAATATGAAGACGTCCTGAGTCACAAAGCCGATGTTTTTTCTAATAGTTTTTAGAGGGATCTGCCGGATGTCTATGCCGTCTATGAACAGGGTTGCAGGTGGTATTTCCAGAAGACGCGGGATTGTATGCAAAAGTGTAGTCTTGCCGGATCCAACCCGCCCAACCAAAGCCACAGTTTCACCTGCATCTATTTTAAAACCTATATCTTTCAGTGCATTTTCGGCTTGCCCGGGGTATCTAATTGTCAGGTCTTTGATTTCGATTCCGCCAACGATGCTAGCCATGTCCTGTAGTTGCGGCGAATCTTTGATTTCCGGGACTTCTTCAAGGATGTCGTTAATGCGGCGCATGGAGGCAGAGCCCCTCTGAATCAGATTGGCAACCCAACCCATGGCCATCATGGGCCAGGTAAGGAGATTCAGATAGGCGGTAAAGGCAACGAAGTCACCTGTGGTAATGTTTCCCATGATTGTCAGGCGACCACCGATCCAGATGACAATAGCCAGGCCTATATTTGTAAAGATCGCCATCATGGGGAAAAAAAAGGCAAGGGTCTTGGCCAGCCGCATGTTTTCAGAAATATATCTCCTGCCCACATGTTGGATTCTCGCATATTCCCAATTTTCGCGGTTGTAGGATTTTACAACCCTTATTCCGGAAAAGGCCTCGCGAACCCGCTCTGTTAAATCGGAAAAAGTCTTTTGGACCGTTTCAAAACCTAATGACATGCGGCGTGTGAGGATCCTGGTGCCCAACACAATGAAAGGAGCCGGTATAAGGGAGATGAGGGTTAGTTTCACATTAATAGACATCATGAAACCGATGGCGGCCATGCCCAGTACTGCTCCATCGGTAAGGGCCACGAGACCCATACCGGTAGCCATGCGGATCCCGTTTATATCATTAATGGCCCTCGCCATGATGTCGCCTGTTCTTTTTCTTTGAAAGAAAGAAAGGGACAGGGTCTGCAGATGCGAATACAACTGGTTTCTCAGTCCTTCTTCAACTTTCTTTGAGTGACCTAATATGAGATGGCGCCATATATAGCGAAAGAGTGCAATCATCAAGGCAATTCCCACAATGGTTAGGCCCTGTTTGAAAAGGATATGCGCGGTGGCGGTTTTTACTGTCAAAAGGTCAATGGCCCTTTTGATGACAAGAGGGATGAGGAGTTGCAGAAAGTCAACCGTGAGCAGACTCATAAGCCCAAAGACAAGTGGCCAGCGGTTCTGCAGAAAATATTTTTTAAGGGGCAGGAAATTTTTGAATGTTTCGGTTAAAGGCAGGGAGGAAATATTCATGGGTAAAGAAATAATCAAAGAGGATATGGGATGTCAATACCCCGTTTATTTTGAACAAAAAATTGACCCGCTTTACTTGATAGTCTATACTCCTGCCCAAGGCACTAGTCAGGGATTTTTTAAGAAACCACAATTTTTGCGACAAAGAAATAAATTTAGTCAGGTTTTGTATCTCGAAAAAGTAAGTTTAAAATCCGAAATTCGAATTTCGTGCTTCGGATTTGTCATTTTAAAAACAAGAAAACGATTGGACAATCTGACTGGTTTTTCTGATTTAATCTTGGGTCATGACACTACTAATTTGAAAGAGGATAGATTTGGGACCGAAAGCGCATATTCATTGGGCATGGGTGATCCTTGCAACCTGTTTCGTCAATCTCTTTGTCAATTATTCCGTCCGCCTGGGTTATGGCGTTGTACTTCCGGAGATGATCAGAGACCTGGGCCTTAGCCGAACGGCAGGTGGATCCATCTATAATGCCTATATGTTTTCCTATATTATGTTAACACCTCTGACCGGTTTTCTTACGGATCGGCTTGGTGCCCGATGGATTATTTCAAGTTGTTCCTTGATCCTGGGAGGCGGGGTCATCCTGATGGGGTCGGTAAAAGGGCTCTTTTCGGCCTGTTTGTTTTATGCGGTCGTGGGGATCGGTGCTACGGGCATGTGGACACCCGTCATCACGGTAGTGCAGCGCTGGTTTGCTCAGAACCGGAGAGGCCTGGCCTTAGGGATCCTTTCAGCAGGGTATGGATTAGGTTTTGCCAGCATGGGGGTTTTCTTTCCATGGATTGTCAGTCATTTTAACTGGCGTTATTCGTGGTTTTTCTTGGGGGCCGGGGCATTAGTGATGGCAGTAGCAAACGGCCTGCTATTGAGAAGTGACCCCGAAAGGGCAGGGTATTTGCCCTGGGGGCAGAAAGAGCCTGCTTCCCCTAATGGGCAGGAGGCGATAACGTACTCCGAAGACATCAGTTTTTCCAGAGTGTTCAGGGGGAAAACATTTTGGCTTATAGGGTTATCGTATTTTTGCATAGCATACAGTCTTTATGGCATTACGACCTTTATGGTGGATTATGCCAGGTACCAGATGGGCTTACCGCTTTCCAAGGCAAGCTTTTTGGCCACAATACACGGGTTATGTCAGATCGTGGGTGTATTAACTATCCTGCCGTTGTCCGATTACCTTGGCCGGAGAAGAACCCTCATCATATCCAATTCCTTTATTGCCGCATGTCTGCTGGGGATTTTTTTAAGCGGAAGTTCCTGGGTTATGCTTTACATATTTGTTGGGATCCTGGCAGTTTTTTTTGGAGTGACATTTCCCATGTATGGCGCCTGTGCCGGTGACTACTTTCCAAAAGAGGTTATGGGAACGGTGATCGGGGCGTGGACGCCTTTTTATGGTGCGGGTGCCATCCTGGTTCACTGGGTGAGCGGCATGCTCAGGGACAGCACCGGCACCTATGACTATGCATTTGCGATAAATACGATCATGGCCGCGCTGGGAATTGTCTTGATTTATGCCGTCAAGAAAGCTGAATAGAAAATCAGGATCAGGTAGCGCAAACCCTAAAATTCAATTCCTCTTCTGGCCTGAACCCCCTTATTAAACGGGTGTTTGATCTCCCTCATTTCAATTACAACCGATGCATGTTCTTTCATCTCGGGATGGGCATTCCGGCCGCTTAAAATTACATGTAGATTTCTTGGTTTCAAGAACATCATTTCTCTTACCCTGTCCGGATGAACCAGGTTGTACTGCGTTGCTATATTGATTTCATCAAGGACAATTAATCTATGTTTTAGAGAAAATATTTCTTTAAGACATGCCTCCCAAGCTTCTCTTGCAGCATCTTTGTGTATTTTTGATGGCTCAGAGGGTCCAAGGATAAAACCTTCGCCCATACTCCTAATCTCAAGATTCGGGAATCTTTCAGTGGCAATAACCTCTCCATAGGCCTGGGGAGATTTTATGAACTGCAGTACTGTCGACGGGATTCCATTGGCGGCAAAGAGCATTGCCCTCCCGAGACAAAAGGTGGTCTTTCCTTTACCGTTTCCCGTAACTACCCCAACGCATCCATCTTGATTACTACCGTCAATTTTCCAGGTCGCTTCTTCATGCTTGTGTTCAACCATTTCGGTTACAAGATCAGCCTGTTCGATAATCTCATCCCTTGCATTGCAGCCGGTTAATACCAGTTCCACATTAGCTGGTTTCTCCTTTATAAGGTCGATTATACTGTTTACAGGGATAATGCCCATATCAACCACATGATTAATGTCCTCAAGAATGAAGATATCAAAGCGGCCATTGGAGATCATGTCCTTGACATGCTCAAAGGATTTGTTGACAGCAGCTATATTCCCTGGAGACGGATTTCCATTAGACGGAATGTGTGTTATAGGTAATTGTTCAAAAACCAAGTTAGGCTTTAAAAAGGAAAGCGCCCTTTTCTGCGCATCTACATATGGGTGTGGTAGAAAGCACATCATATACGTGC
>CAZENC010000244.1:0-5077 GCA_964513115.1 uncultured Desulfobacteraceae bacterium
GCCCTGATTTTTTAAATCCCTTTGCCATATATGGTGAGGCAAATATTCTTGACCAGAAATATTGTGTTAAGGTATTTTTCATGGAGTTAAAGGGATCGGGTTTACAGGACGGCTATTTCGGGGCTATTGAATAATTATGTCCGATTGTGCCATGATGTCGATATAGTGGGGGGCGGATAAATAGAAAAGGTAGTGGCCGGGCAAGCGCGGTATTGAAATTTGCACTCAACATGAAATGGGAGATATAAAATGGCGCATATTCTGATTGTAGATGATGAGGAGCCTATTCGGCAGGTGAGCAGTCAAATACTCGAGATGAGCGGTTATGACTGTTCTGCCGCTTCAGATGCGTCGGAGGCCCGAAATTTGTTGAAAGAACGAAAATTCGAGCTGATCCTTTGCGATATTAACATGCCCGGGGAATCCGGGCTGGATTTTGTTCGATATGCCCTGGCCGAGTACCCGGACATAGCCGCTATAATGGTAACGGCCATGGATGATCCGGTGATTGGGGAGATTGCCCTGGATTTAGGTGTTTATGACTATATCATTAAGCCTTTTGAACGAAACGGATTGTTGATCAGCATAACAAATGCGTTGAAACGCCGGCGGCTTGAGATTGATAATCGGGCCTATCGTGAAGGCCTTGAGAAAATGGTTGAAGAACGGACCGATGCCCTCCGGGACAGTATGCAAAAGCTGAGAAAGGCACTGGAAGGAAGCATACACGCCATGGCGTTAACCGTTGAAATGAGAGACCCTTACACCGCCGGCCATCAACAACGCGTGGCGGATCTTGCCAGCAGCATCGCCAAAGATTTGGGCTTTTCAGAGGATAGGGTTAACGGTCTTTACATGGCTGGCGTTATTCATGATCTGGGCAAGATAAGCATCCCTGCCGAGATCCTGAGCAAACCCGGAAAAATAAGTGAAATCGAATTCGATTTGATTAAAACTCACCCAAAAGTAGGATACGACATCCTGAAAGCCATCGAATTTCCATGGCCAATTGCACGTATGGTCCTTGAGCATCACGAAAGAATAAATGGTTCCGGTTACCCTTCAAGGCTTTCCGGCGAAGATCTTCTCCTTGAATCTAAGATCATCGGTGTGGCCGATGTGGTGGAGGCCATGGCTACCCACAGACCATACCGGCCAGCCCTTGGAATTGATAAGGCATTAGATGAAATATCCGGGAACAAGGGAAAGCTCTATGATCCAGATGTTGTTGAGGCATGCCTTAAGCTTTTTGGCGAAAAGAGGTTTAGTTTCAGTTAAGGGAATAGGATCATTCCGCAATTCAGAAGTTTTTGGAATTTTTCCATATTTCTGGATTCCGGATCTCGCAATACACAACATCGCTCGCCCGGAATGACAGGTTTTTCTAATTACGACACAGCCTCTCTACTGGTGGTCGCTGAATCAGATAGATCAATCCGCCTCTATACCGAGATAGAGTCTTTTGACCATCTCATCTTCCTGAAGGTTTTCCGTTTTGTCTTCCAGGACAATCTGGCCTGTCTGGATGACATAGCCTCGAGTCGCTATCTGAAAGGCCATTAGTGCATTCTGTTCCACTAACAAAGTGGCGGTTCCCTCCTTGTTGATACGTTTGATCGTATCAAATATGGTCTCAACCAAGAGGGGTGAAAGACCCATGGAGGGTTCGTCAAGGAGCAGGAGGTGGGGTCGGGCCATAAATGCCCTGGCAATGGCTAACATCTGTTGCTCACCACCGGAGAGAGTACCGGCTATCTGGTGTCGTCTTTCTCTCAACCGGGGAAACAGATCAAAGGCGCTCTCCATATCCGTTTTAATTGTTATTGTGTCATCTCTGATAAAGGCTCCCATCTCAAGGTTCTCGATGACGCTCAGGCGGGAGAATATTTTTCTGCCTTCCGGGACCTGAGAAATCCCTATGCGCACTATTTTGTGGGGCGAAAGCTGATCAATGCGCGCTCCGCGAAATGAGATCGTACCCCCCCTTGTCTTGAGAATACCTGAGAGGGTATTGAGCATAGTAGTTTTGCCTGCACCGTTACTGCCGATAAAGGTGACGATTTCACTCTCGTTTATAGTTAAGGATACTCCTTTGAGGGCGTGAATATTGCCGTAATATGTATGAATATCCTGGACTTTAAGTAATGGTTGTTGGTTATTCATTTAACATCCATTGACTTGCTTGTTGCGGCCTTCTTACCCATTATGGTTCCAAGTCTTCCCAGATAGGCTTCGATTACTCTGGCATCTTTTTGGACCTCTTTAGGGCTGTCCTCTGAGATTTTAACGCCAAAATCGAGAACCGTAACCCTGTCGGAGATACCCATTACCACGCGCATATCGTGTTCTATGAGAAGGATTGTGAGGCCAAGTTCAGTGCGGACCTTTTCAATAAATCGGGTCAAATTTTTTGTTTCCTGCGGATTCATACCCGCAGTGGGTTCGTCCAATAAGAGCAGTCTGGGTTCAGTCGCCAGTGCTCTGGCCATTTCGAGCCTGCGCTGATCACCGTATGGCAGGTTCTTTGCCAGGATATCGCCTTTTTCTTCAAGCCCAACAAATTCCAGGAGTTCCTGTGCCTTTTCGAAGGCCTTTTTGGCTTCATCCATAGCGGGGCCGTTTCGCATGATCGCCCCCCACACACCCGCTTTCATTCGACAGTGGTGGCCGACCAAGATATTTTCAAGGGCGGTCATGTTATTAAAAAGCCGGATATTCTGAAAGGTTCTGGAGATGCCCAAGGATGTTATTCCGTGGCTCTTGAATCCGTTGATACTTTTGTTTAAAAAGAGAATATCGCCGCTATCCCATGGATACACTCCGGTCAAACAATTAAAAAGCGTTGTTTTGCCGGCCCCGTTGGGCCCAATAAGCCCTGCAATCATTCCCGAATGAACCTCAAAATCGAATCTATTCAGCGCAGTGAGCCCACCGAAGTTTTTTGTTAGTTTTTTTGTCTGTAACAAGATGGTCATAAAGTTTAATTCTATAAAGAACAGGCAGAGGACCACGGGCGTGAGCCCGTGGGTGAATGCCTTTGGCTTAACCTAATCATGAGGCAGCGTGTCGTTGAGACCTTTTCTTCGGTTCCGAGGCTTCCGGCCTGGTCTTTTCTACGACTTATCTACGGGGGAGTTTTCCCCCCTCCGCATTCCCCTCGACAAGCTCGGGGCTGCGGTTTCCCCCGCTGATAAGTCGTGAAAAGCACAGCGGCCTCCCGCCAGTCACTCAGAAAAGGCCTCAAAGCCACGCTTCGTCTATTAGTGCCACGGGCGTAAGCCCGTGGGTGTCTACTTAATGATATTTACTTCATTTCCTGAATTCCATTTTCCTTCTGGCGGAAGGTATGAAACCCGTAGGCCTGAAGATCATCATTATAACCAGAAGCCCGCCAAAGGCGAGCATTCTGTATTGCTCTATCCCGCGCAAAACCTCCGGTAGGCCGATCAGGATTACAGACCCCAAGATTACACCTGGAATGCTTCCCATTCCCCCAATAATGATCAGGCACAGAACGTTAACAGAAACCATCAGGGAAAAATTTTCGGGGAAGATGGATCCCTGTCTGGCCGCAAAGATGGCGCCACCAATCCCTGCAAATGATGCACCAATGGCAAATGCAAGCAACTTGTATTTCAGAATGTTGATTCCCATTATTGCGGCGGCGTCCTGGTCTTCGCGCATGGCGATCCAGGCCCTTCCAATACGGGAATTGTTTAGCCGATCGGCAACAAATGTGGATAAGAGAATGCCGACAATAATCAGATAGTACCATCTGAAAGGACTGTTCACGACAAAACCCCCAATTGCGGGCGGGTCTATTCTTAAAAGTCCCCTGGGACCGTTAGTTACCGAATCCATATTGTTGAGGACAATGCGGATGATTTCTCCAAATCCCAGGGTTACAATGGCCAGATAATCGCCACGCATCCGCAGGACAGGGATACCGAGCAGGGCCCCACCTCCTGCGGCGAGGGCCACGCAGGCGGGGAGCAATAGCCAAAAGGGAATATGGATCCCGAAGTGTGGCGAGGCCATTAGGCCATATCCATAGGCACCAATGGCATAGAATGCTACATAACCCAGGTCGAGGAGCCCTGCGAAACCGACAACCACATTAAGACCGATTCCCAGCATGACATAAATTCCAATATCTCCCAGTACTTGTGTCCAGTAATTGCCTAAAAAAAGAGGCAAGAATGTGAGGAATAGGAAAAGGACAATGTAAAATGCAGTAGGCGGAAGGCTGAATTTTGAAAAGAAAGGTTTTGTTTTTCTATGTTTTTGCATTCGAATTAGGACCTTTCCGAGACTACCTCTCCCAATATTCCACTTGGTCTAAAAATCAGTACGAGGACAAGAAGGCCGAAAGCAATCACATCCTTATATTCTGCCGGCATAATCAAGACACCGAAGGCCTCTGCCATTCCCAAAAAAAACCCGCCTAACATGGCACCCGCCACGTTTCCGATACCGCCCAGGACGGCAGCGGTAAAGGCTTTGATTCCTGGTATAAAGCCCATCATATGGTTGATCTGGGTATAATAAATGCCCACCATAACTCCTGCTGCTGCGGCCAGGGCGGAACCGATTATAAAGGTGGTCAGGATGATTCTGTTCACATCGATACCCATAAGCGACGCGGCCTCTCTGTCTTCCGCCACCGCCCTCATGGCCTTACCTGTTTTGGTCTTCTGGATAAAGAGATAGAGAACAACCATGAGTAAAACAGACCCCAAAATTATAAAGATCTGAAAATAGGAAATGTTGACCCAACCGATCTCGATGAATTGTTCCTGTATAATATCGGGATAGACCTGCATGCGGGCTTTGATTATAAGCATCATTACGTTCTGGAGAAAAATTGAGGCACCTATTGCACTGATGAGTGGGGCAAGTCTAGGGGCATTTCTTAGAGGCCTGTATGCAATGCGTTCCAATAGTGCGCCGAGCACGGAAGAGATAATCATTGCGACCAGGAAGGCAATGATGATTGAAAGGCCGGGGTGAGAATCAGAAAAGCCGCTGTTTACAAAATATGTAAGGGCTGCGAATCCACCAAAAGATCCGAACATGA
>CAZENC010000245.1:0-5077 GCA_964513115.1 uncultured Desulfobacteraceae bacterium
GTTGAGGTTTGACCCCCTTTTTTTATTACCCAAGGTGATTTCATGATATTTTTTGCTGTTTTTACGACTTTCCTTATCTTGATGCACGGCTATATTGGATGGCGTTTCATTGTTCCGGCACAGCTAAGCCGATTTCACAAATGGATCGCCTGGGGCGTCTTATTTGCAATTACATTGTGCCTGCCCTTGACATTCCAATTCCGGATGAGTGGGATTCATACGTGGTGGAGTGATTTATCCGGATGGATCGGATACGTCAGTCTGGGCTTTTTTTCACTGGTTTTGGCCTTTTTGCTAGTCAGGGACTTGATCTGGATTATCACCGCCATTATGAGGTCCATAATAACCATGGTAAAGAGGACCACAACTCCTAAACCCGCATCAAAGAAGGCCCCTGACACGGAGCGTCGTAATTTTTTGATCCAGTCCATGAATCTCGGTCTCCTGGGCACTTCCGCCCTTTTGACAGGCTGCGGTTTTTATGAGGCCCGCCGACGTCCTGGATTGGTCAAGGTTTCCGTGCCCATATCCAACCTTCCAAAAGAGCTGGAAGGCTTGCAAATCGCCCAGATATCGGATCTTCATGTAGGCATCACAATCAAGAGGGACTATGTGAAAAGGGTTGTAAAACAGGTGAATGAGCTTGAGGCCCCTATCATCGCCTTTACAGGAGATCTGGCGGACGGCCTGGTTTCCGGCATTAGGGACGAGGTGGCTCCCTTACGGGATTTGTATGCGCCCTATGGAAAATTTTTTGTCACCGGAAACCATGAATATTATGCCGGTGTAGAGGACTGGGTCGAAGAAATTGACCGGTTGGGTTTTACCGTACTGATTAACAGTCACCGTATTTTGACCCATGGGAATAAAAACTTTGTTCTGGCAGGTGTGACCGATTATAGCGGCGGCCGTTTTCTCAGAAGCCATATATCGAACCCAAAGCTCGCTATTGACGGGGCCGGGCCGGGAAACGTCAAGATACTTCTTGCGCATCAACCTCGCAGTATATTTGCCGCAGCAAAGGCAGGTTTTGATCTGCAAATATCAGGTCATACCCACGGCGGGCAGTATATTCCATGGAATATCCTCATTGAATTGCATCAGCCCTTTACAAAAGGACTTCACAGGTATGAAAAAACCTGGATATATGTAAACAGGGGGACCGGGTACTGGGGACCGCCTATGCGATTGGGCGTGCCGTCTGAAATTACACTGTTCACACTGACCGGACTGAGAAGCGGCGGTCAAGCATAAAAGACAAAAATTGAATGAATCTCTGTTTCGATCGACAAAATAATTTTTAGGAGGGAATCCATGAAATCCACTATTTCAGAAACACTCGGCCTGAAATACGGGCCGGTCGCCTTTGTATTGACCGATGACAAGCCGGAAAAGGCCAGACAGTTTAAGGAAGGCAAATGGGGATGTATTATGTTTCTACTTGCAAATGCTGCAAAAGGAGAAACTGCTGTATTAGATAGAAAAACTTTTGGCTGCTGGGGCGGCGGTACGGGTATGGGATTCGGAAATCAGTATGTAAATTTTCCCGGCGGAGAGGAGTGTTTCTGTTATTTCCTCTCTACGGGAAACACCGAATGGGAAAAAGGACGCCAGGTTGCCGACAAAGTTAAGGCGTTTTTGCGTGCGGATGCCTATGATGATTTTTTGTACGGTGAGAGGTATCTAAAATCACCGGAGCATGTAAAAAAATTCGTTGACTGGCTGCCGGTGACGGATGTTCCTTACAAATATGTCGTCTTAAAGCCGCTTCGCGATGTAAATTTGGACGATGAGAAGCCTGAGATCGTCATTTTCTTAGGAGAGATGGATCAGATCTCCGCCCTTACGATCCTGGCAAATTACAACCGAAAGAGTTATGAAAACGTCATCTTTCCATATGGCGCAGGATGTATGTCCATCGGTATATTCCCCTTAAAGGAAGCCGCGTCGGAAAAGCCCAGGGCGGTGCTCGGGCTTAATGACATCTCCGCCCGGGTTGCCATCAAGCGGCTGCTAAAAGATGATTTCATGACTTTTGCCGTGCCGTTTGAAATGTTTCAGGAAATGGAAGAAAATGTTCCCGGAAGCTTTTTGGAAAGACACACCTGGAAGGAACTCATGAAACTTAAATCAAAAAGATCATCATAGATAAAACCGACTATTATTTTATTCAAGCGCGAGACATTTAGATGAGCAAATGCATGTGCCCTTAATGCCTCTGGGGCCAATGCCGCGTTTTGATTTGTCTACCCAACCCTATTCTCAAATTTTTCAGAGATATTCTTGATACCTCAGAATTTCAAGACACTGATATTTACAAGGGTATGGCAGATAAACACAAGGCAGGATAATGGGCTTTTCAGCTGGCGCGATTAGCTGTCGGCTGCAAGACCGATGTTAAATCCAAGAGTTTTAATGGGTCTGAATGATTTGGTCTAATGTCTCTGCAACCCACTGATTAAGGCTTTTGCCTTCTGCAGCAGCAGCGGGGTGATAGTGGGGACTTCTATTAATTCATAAATAAATTGACATGTCTCACTTGTTTTTGTCTCCCAATTTATATATTTACGGACGTAATGCCCAGTTCAATGCCAACCTGAAAGCATAATGCCTATTACCAGGTCCTCTTTGGATTCCTTATACATATAATCCCCACCTTGATAAGTGATGTTCCCTCGATATTTTTCCTTCAGGTCAAGTTCTCCGTCTTCTCCCAGACGAATCAATTTCTCTGTAAAATAGAAGCAGAGCGAAGCACCTGAATATCTAAAGCGATTGAAAAGGAGATTCTTACAATTAAATGTAATTATGGCGGAAATTTGACAAAAAACAAGGCCAGATTAATGCCCAGCAAAAGACCAGTGCAAAACTGGTATTATTGGATAGGTTTCATTTCTAGGGATTTTGTAAGATGCTTTTAAAAGCAGACGTCGGATGTTGGAAGATCTTGCCAAAAGCTGAAAGTATCGTCTGTACGAAAAACCTTTGATATGTCTGACAGATCGGGGAGATGGTATTAAAACAAGCGTGGAGGTTAAGGACGCAAGGGAGATTTCGGGATCAAAATCAGAAAGTCCTGGCACTATCAGAAAATCAGGGAGATTTTAAGTATATCTTTAGCAGTTGAAATTTAAACTGAGCCTGTGGCTTACAAATAGGGTGACTATACGTAAATCTGGGGAAGATGATTTTAGGTGCGAATTTGACTGAAATCACAACCGCAAAGGGCAACAGCACGCCAAATGCGGGTCTGGCAAGGTCATAAACAGCCATTTTACCATTGATGGCGAGCGCTTTCAGCATGCGATCGTTTTCTTTCTGCATTAATCAGGCGGCAAAGGATTCCCAGTTTTGCGAGGATTCGCTTTTAGCATCCGGTCGTGCCGCACAAAATCCATAAGTCAGAGACAAATCATCGAGTCTTACAAAAAAAGATGTCTGAGCTCCTGCGTCATCCCTTTTTTGGTGTTCAACATCAGCCCAGTGGATTTCAGGCTTTTGGGCAAGTGCCCACGAATTGAAGGCGAAGGTGTCTTTCGGCAATTGTTTGGTCACCGCACCGCCCAGTTGGTTACGGCCACGCCAGGTCGTTCTGGCGGCAGAATTCTTGAAATCACTCGGCTGAAGCCCTTCAAATTTTGACCTTATCTTAAGGGCTGCTGAATTACGGGGCTGACTTTTGTCCTCATTATTTTTTGGCCTCTCTGGCAATTTTTTCCCGTTGCCTGCGTTCCTGAATTCGGCGCTGAAGATCGATTTCGGTCCGGGTCTCTTCGCCATTTTTCCACTGTATCACCATCTCGTTTTTATCGATGGAAAGGACGGTAAAAATACCTTTCTCGTTTTCGTATTGCTCATCAAAATTAAATTTAACCTCGGTGATTGGTTCCATTTTTTCTCCTTTTCGCGTCAAAGATTTAAAGCTTATGATTAAATATACAAAAAGTGCTATGCCAAGAAAACACGACGACGACATCAACTCCTCGGAATCCCTCAGAGTTAAAGTTAAGCCTCAATATGAACCCCATAAAGACTCCCCTGTGATGCGCAGTAGGTTCTTCGCTTCCAAACTATGGATGACTATTCATCTTCCGCCTGCGCACAAGGGATTTTGGGGATCATAATGTATAACCATGATTGGATAATTTTGCTCAAACTAAATTTTATAAACCGAGATGTTGGTTCCAAAACAAGTTTCCATTGTGATAGTTAAGTTGTTTTGGACCCTACCTCCTCTTCTGGGACCATTGTCAAAATCAAGAGACAAGTTGACGCGCAACTATCCTAAGACTTTTTGTCCGGAGTCCCCGTCCAGTTTCATAGAGGTCTATTTCTTAGGTTTCTTGCGCTTGTCACGAATGTAGATTGATCTGGAATGTCCATCAGTCTGGACTCTTTCATCCACATCGAACAACTTGATGGCTGCGGCGAGTTCCCCAAGCTTACTATAGCCATAGTTCCGGGGATCAAACTCTGGCGCCTGTTTGGCAATATTACTACCCACAGTACCCAAATGAGCCCACCCACTCTCATCGGAACCCGCATCGAGTGCGCTTCGGAGAAGCGCTACCAGTTTGGCATCTTTTTTCAGTTCGTTTGCAGTTTTCGGTTTAACGGCAGGCCCCGCATTTCCCTGGAACCTAAGAACTTCAGTAAAAATGAATTTGTCGCATGCGGACACAAAAGCTTTTGGAGTCTTCTTCTCCCCAAACCCATACACGAGGAGACCTTCCTCTCTGATGCGGGAGGCGAGACGAGTGAAGTCGCTGTCGCTTGATACGAGACAGAAGCCGTCAAAGCTTTTAGTGTAGAGCAAGTCCATTGCATCTATTATCATGGCGCTGTCTGTCGCATTCTTCCCCACAGTATAACGGAACTGCTGAATCGGCTGGATGGAGTTCTCCAGCAGGACGGACTTCCATCCGGTTAGACTCGGTGTAGTCCAGTCACCATAAATACGCTTCACACTTGCAACGCCGTACTTGGCGACTTCAGACAGCAGGCCTTCCGTGATCAAGGGCTGTGCGTTGTCTGCGTCAATAAGCACAGCAAGCCTATTTTGAGACGGTTCACTTAC
>CAZENC010000246.1:0-5054 GCA_964513115.1 uncultured Desulfobacteraceae bacterium
GTTTGTGGTTATATCTATGATCCTGAAGAAGGGGATCCTGATAACGGTATTGAACCGGGGACCTCATTCGAAGATCTTCCCGATGACTGGGTTTGTCCTGTTTGCGGGGCGTCTAAAGATCAATTTGACAAGCAGTAATAAAGATTTTTGTTTTCACCTACTTGCCCTAGAAACCAAAGAGAGGAGGGCAAAAAATAAATTATCAAAACAAATAAGGGAGTTGATGACAATGGAAGAAAAAGTAAAGATCTATACCACCCCTACTTGACCGTATTGCAAAATGGCGAAAGAGTTTCTTTCGCAAAAGGGGGTCGAGTTTATTGCCTATGATGTTACCAAAGACAAGGATGCTCTCAAAGAGATGATGGAGATTTCCGGCGGGGCGCGCAGTGTTCCGGTGATATCTATATGCAAAGAAGTGATTGTTGGCTTTGACGGTGATCGTGTGGGGCAGGCCCTGAATTGTCTCAAGCAAAGCTCCGAGGTTCCAGAAGGAAAGTGAGGGAATTATGAGTACGGTCACTATCTATTCGATGGAAGGATGCCCTTTTTGCATTAAGGCGAAATCGTTTCTGAAAGAGAAAGGTATCGGCTTTGCAGAAATAAAGTTTCTTGCCGGGTCAAAAGAGTGGAAAGAAATGAAGGAAAAAACCGGCAGCAATACCCCTCCTCAGATCCTGGTAGGGGGCGAACCGATAGGAGGTTACAGCGACCTAGTAAATCTATATACAACCGGGGAACTGAGTGAAAGATTGGGTCTGACCATGGAAGGTCTGATTTCTCCGCTTTATGATGTGATCATCATTGGCGGCGGTCCTGCCGGTTTGAGCGCCGCAGTCTATACTTCCAGAAAGGTCCTAAAAACCCTACTTATAAGTAAAAGCATTGGCGGTCAAGTAGCAGACGCCTATGAGATCGAAAATTTCCTTGGCTTTAGCCAAATCGAAACAGCCGATCTTATTGCAAAGTTCGATGAACATGTGACCAAATTCGGAATCGAAAAACTTGTAGGTACAGGTGTAACTTCCCTTGAGTTGACAGGCAAAATAAAGAAGGTCACTACATCCATTGGAAAGATATATCATACAAAGACCGTTATAATTGCCACCGGAAAACGCCCAAGGCCTTTAAATGTGCCCGGCGAAAAGGAGCTGATCGGCAAGGGGGTAGCATATTGCTCCACCTGTGATGCCCCTCTGTTTGCAGGCGCTGATGTTGCAGTGATAGGAGGAGGGAATTCTGCCCTTGAGGCGGTAATAGACCTTGATAAGGTTGCCAACAAGATCTACATGATATCATTGACACCGTTAACAGGAGATCAGATACTTCAAGATAGGGTTAACAATTCGCGCAAGGTGGAAATCCATACAAAGTACGACACATTACAAATAGCAGGAGATTCAGCGGTTAAAGGTTTAGAGATAAAGTCGCTGGAAACCGGAGAGCTAAAAAGGCTTGATGTGGAGGGTGTATTTATTGAGATTGGCCTTTTGCCTAATTCCGATCTTGTTATCGACACCTTAGAAACCAATCGGCAAGGAGAGATCGTAATAGACAATATGTGCCGGACAGGTATTTCGGGCGTTTTTGCTTGTGGTGATGTTACAAATATTCCCTTCAAGCAGGTGATTATCGCAGCCGGTGAAGGGGCCAAAGCAGCTCTCTCCGCTTCTGCATATTTGATAAACCAGAGATAACCCAAAAGCATTCAGCAGCAGGCAACCAGAGATCAGTAAGTGATCCCTGAAGCCGGCGCAGCTGAACAATGGTTACATAATGAAAGGAGGCGATTATTCGATGGGCTATGATTTTAATGCGGATGAGGTCTTCGAAATAGCCGAGCAAATTGAAAAAAATGGGGCAAAATTTTACCGCGAGATGGCTGAAAACTTCACAGATGTAGCTGTTCGACAACTGTTTCTTGATCTTGCCGCAATGGAAGATGAACATGAAAAGGTTTTCATTTCCATGAAAAAAGATCTGTCTGATAAGGAACGTGAACCGACGGTTTTCGACCCTGACCATGAATCGGTCCTTTATCTTCGGGCTTTGGCTGATCTCCGTGTATTTGATGAAAAGGCGAAAGAGAATTTTATTCTGCCTGAGGAATTAACAGAAAAAGAGAAAATGAAAAGAATCTTTCACGAAGCAATTAATCGTGAGAAAGAATCAATTGTATTTTATCTGGGAATGAAGGAGTTACTCCCCGTGCATCTTGGGAAAAACAAAATTGACGGCATTATAAAACAGGAAATGGAACACACCAGACTTCTGAGCAATAAACTTATGTCATTGCCCAAGTAATTGCGCAGGAAATACTATTGCTTTAGGCGGATATACCCACTGAAAGGACATAACCCTTATGGAATCAAAGACATTTTCTATACCAAACATAAGTTGTGGGCATTGTGTGATGACTATCAAAAACGAGTTGAGCGAGATTGAAGGGGTATCGAATGTGGAAGGAGACCCTGACTCGAAAAAAGTAACCGTTGAATACAATGCACCGGCGACTATTGAAAAAATCAAATCGACTTTGGAAGAGATTAATTACCCTGCAGCGGATTAATGACGCTCCTGCCTTATCAGCTGAGCCAGGGTTTTTTTGAGATCTCCATCGACAGATCAAGTTTCGGATTTTGCAAGGCGGTTTAAGGTAAATCCAATGATAGAGAAAAGCATAAGGTTCCCAATAACCGGCATGTCGTGTGCCAATTGCGCCCTTAATATTGAAAAGAATGTCAAAAAACTTAGGGGAGTCAAAGAAGCAAATGTCAACTTCGCCAGTGAACAGGCTGACATAACTTATGATTCAAGTGAGATTAAGATAGAGGACCTGATAGAGAACATTCATGGTTCAGGATACGGGGTGGCAAAAGCAACAGTTGACATCCCGGTTACTGGAATGACCTGTGCCAACTGCGCCATGAACATTGAAAGGGCTTTAAAGAAAAATGTCCCTGGAGTGGTTCAGGTGTCTGTCAACTTTGCTACCGAGCGTGCGTTTGTTGAGTACATTCCGGGCATAACTACCATAGAAGAGATTATCAGCGCTATAGAGAAAGCTGGGTACGGGGCCATACGACCGGATGAGGCTCTTGATGGAGAGGACGCGGAACTGGCAGCGCGTAAGGCTGAGATAATAGATCAGACACGAAAGTTCCTTGTGGGAGTTATATTTACCGCGCCTCTCTTTTTTCTTAGCATGGGAAGAGACTTTGGCCTTTTTGGATTATGGAGTCATGCCGCATGGGTAAACTGGTTTTTTCTGATCCTCGCAACACCAGTCCAGTTCTATACAGGCTGGGATTATTATACCGGAGGCTGGAAGAGCCTTAGAAACAAGAGTGCCAACATGGATGTCCTTGTGGCCATGGGTTCTTCGGTAGCGTATTTTTACTCACTTTCACTACTCATTTATCCTGCCCTTGGGAAACATGTATATTTTGAGACATCGGCCGTTATCATAACCCTGATCAAGCTGGGCAAGATGCTTGAATCAAGGACCAAGGGAAAAACAGGGGGGGCCATACGCAAGTTAATCGGACTACGCCCCAAAACCGCAACTATCTTTGAGAACGGGGTAGAAAAAGAGATTTCTCTTTTCCAGGTCAAGGTGGGGGATACAGTCATCGTTCGCCCAGGCGAAAGCATCCCCGTGGATGGTCTGATAACTGAAGGTGAATCAAGTATTGACGAATCCATGTTGACCGGGGAGCCTATCCCTGTTGACAAGAGTCCGGGAGACAGAATTGTCGGAGGAACCATCAATGGAGAGGGCCGTCTCAAATTTGAGGCCACAAAGGTGGGAAGTGATACCGCCCTTGCACGGATCATCCGTCTTGTTCAGGAGGCTCAGGGAAGCAAGCCACCCATTCAGGCACTGGCCGATAGAGTTGCCTCGGTCTTTGTTCCGGCGGTAATTGGGATAGCCTTTTTGACCTTTATAATCTGGTGGGGAATAGTCGGCGAATTTGTGCCGTCAATGATACGAATGGTAGCAGTATTGGTCATTGCCTGTCCATGTGCCCTTGGACTTGCCACGCCCACGGCCATTATGGCGGGGACCGGGAAGGGTGCCGAAAAGGGCATGCTTTTTAGAAACAGTGAAGCATTGGAGACGGCCACCAAACTGGATATGGTTGTCCTTGATAAGACCGGCACCATTACCATGGGCAAGCCCTCCGTAGTAGACATAATTGTTTCTGATTCAATTATCAAAAATGAGGAAGAGCTTTTAAGAATTGGCGCCTCTGTAGAAAGAGGGTCCGAACATCCGTTGGGAAGGGCTATTGTCAAAGAGGCTGAAAAAAGAGGGATTGATCTTTTTGAACCCGAGGGTTTCAGGGCTGCAAGAGGCCTCGGGGTTCAGGCAAAAATTAACGACCAGGATGTCTTGGTTGGAAAGCCAAACTGGTTTGATAAGGCAGTTCTAAATCTTAACGGCGCAAAGGATCAAATTCGGTCTTTACAGGACCAAGGAAAGACTGTGATGTTAGTGGTGGTTCAACAAAAACTTGCGGGTATGATAGCCGTGGCGGATATGATTAAGCCTGAATCGAGAGAGGCGATTGAAGAACTTCATAATCAGAATCTCAAGGTGGTAATGCTTACGGGAGATAATATCCAGACGGCAAAGGCAATTGCCTTGCAAGTGAATATTGATGAGATTTTCGCAGAGGTTTTGCCGGAAGAAAAATCCGCTAAGATCAAAAAACTCCAGGAGGGTGGGAACAGGATTGGGATGGTTGGAGACGGAATCAATGATGCCCCTGCACTGGCCCAAGCAGATGTGGGTCTGGCAATCGGGACAGGTGCGGATGTGGCAATAGAAGCGGGCGACGTGATCCTTGCAGGCGGTAGCCTGAAGGGTGTTGCAAAAACAATCAAACTGAGCAGGGCCACCATGAGAACTGTCAGGCAGAATCTTTTCTGGGCTTTTTTTTATAATATTATACTTATTCCTGTTGCAGCCGGTGTTCTATTTCCCTTTGAATTTCTGCCCGGCTTTCTGAGACAACTACACCCCATCCTGGCGGCATTGGCCATGGCCA